>WRCU01000089.1 GCA_009783805.1 Oscillospiraceae bacterium | reverse complement strand
TTTCATATGAGGCGGAGACGTCCTTGGCGCTGGGCTCGGGATTCCGGTGCGGGTTCCTCGGGCTGCTCCACATGGAGATAGTGCAGGAGCGCCTGGAGCGCGAGTACGACCTGGACCTGGTCACGACCGCGCCCAACGTCATATACAAGGTGACCCTCAAGGGCGGGGAGGAGGTCGAGGTCGACAACCCCGCGAACCTGCCGACGCCCGATGAGATAGGCTCGATGCGGGAGCCCATGGTCAAGGCCTCGATACTGACCCCGTCCGAGTACGTCGGGAGCATAATGGAGCTCGCCCAAGAAAGGCGCGGCACCTACGCCGACATGTCGTACATGGACCAGAAGAGGGTCATCCTCACGTACGAGCTGCCGCTCAACGAAATAATCTACGACTTCTTCGACGCGCTGAAGTCCAGGACGCGCGGCTACGCCTCGCTCGACTACGAGCTCACGGGCTACGCCGAGTCCGACCTGGTCAGGCTGGACATCCTGCTGAACGGGGAGCCGGTGGACGCCCTCTCGTTCATCGTCCATAAGGAAAGGGCATACGCCAGGGGCAGGAAGATGGCCGAGAAGTTGAAAGACGTCATCCCCAGGCACCAATTCGAGATACCCATACAGGCCTGCGCGGGCGGCAAGGTCATAGCCCGTGAGACCGTGAAGGCCTACCGCAAGGACGTCCTCAGCAAGTGCTACGGCGGCGACGTGACGCGCAAGAAGAAGCTCCTGGAGAAGCAGAAGGAAGGCAAGCGCAGGATGCGCCAGGTCGGTTCGGTCATCGTGCCGCAGGGGGCCTTCATGAGCGTCCTCAAGCTGGATGGGTAACCTTCCGCCGGTTTCGCTGTACGTCCACGTCCCTTTCTGCGCGTCCAAGTGCCGCTACTGCGACTTCGCCTCATACGCCGGGCTGGACGCGCTCATCCCCGCATACCTGGGCGCGTTGGCAGCGGGGCTCGCGCAGGCGGCCGACTTGGTAGGGGGACGGTCCGTGCCCACCGTGTACATAGGGGGCGGCACCCCGAGCCGGTTGCCGGACGGGTCCGTCGACGCGCTGCTCTCCTGCGTGCGCGCGCGCTTCAGCCTGGCCGCGGGGGCCGAGGTCTCCGTGGAGGCCAACCCCGAATCGCTGGGCGCGGCCAAGGCCAAGGGGTTGATGGCGGCGGGGGTGAGCAGGCTGAGCCTGGGGGTGCAGTCGCTGGACGACGGGGTCCTCGCGGCGCTCGGCAGGCCTCATACGGCCGACATGGCGAGGAGGGCGCTCATGGCGGCGTTCGCATCGGGGATAGCCAACGTCGGAGCCGACATGGTCTACGGTGTCCCCGGCCAGACCTTCGGCATGGTTTATGGGACGGCCCGCGAGCTCGCCGGAAGCGGGCTTTCGCACGTCTCCTGCTACGGGCTGCAGCTGGAGCCCGGCACGCCCATGTGGGAGGACGCCGGGCGCGGCGCCGTCCCCACGGTCACGGACGAGGACGACAGGGACATGAACGGCCTGGCCGCGGCCGTGCTCGCCGAGCGCGGTTTCCGCAGGTACGAGATATCAAACTACGCGCTGCCCGGCAGGGAGTGCGCGCACAACGCCGTCTATTGGGAGGGCGGGGACTATTTGGGTATAGGGTCGGGGGCGCATTCGCTGCTGGGCGGCAAGAGGATGCGGGACGCCAGGACGCCGGCGCGGTACGTCGCCGAGGGCGGGCGGCTGGATGGCCTGGAGGTCCTGGAGACCCTGGATGGGCCGGGACGGATGGCGGAGATGATGGTCCTGGGCCTCAGGATGGGCAAGGGCGTGACGGAGGCGCGCTTCCGCGGCGCGTTCGGCGTCGGCGTCATGGAGGCCTTCGGCGAAGCGGTGGCCGCGAACGTCGGGGAAGGCTTCATGGAGGCCCGCGCGGGGGCGTACCGCCTGACCCCCAAGGGAATGGACCTGTCGAACGTCGCGCTCGCGCGATTCATGTTGACAAATCCGGAGTGCGATGTTAAATTCCAACAATCAGCACTCAACGGAGTTGAGTGCTAACAACGGATCGGGTGAACCTCCATTGGCCCTTGACGAAAGGAAGCTGAGGATCCTACAGGCGATCATCGACGACTACATAGGGAGCGCGGAGCCCGTCGGTTCCAGGTCCATAGCCAAGGGCGGCTCCATAGGCCTCAGTTCGGCCACGATCAGGAACGAGATGGCCGACCTCGAGGAGATGGGGTACCTGGCCCAGCCGCATACCTCCTCCGGGAGGGTGCCGTCCGACAAAGGCTACAGGGTGTACGTCGACAGGCTCATGACCCCGGTGGAGCTCTCCGACGAGGAGATGGGCGAGATCGCGGACACGCTGAGGCACGGCTTCGGCGAGATGGGCCGCATGCTGCGCAGGATAACGGGGGTCATCGCAAGGCGTACGGGCTACGCGTCCATGTCGGTGACGCCGGGCGCCGACGAGAACATCCTCAAGGCCGTGCAGGTGGTGCCTCTGGAGAAGGGCAAGGCGCTCGTCATAGTGGTGGACAACGCCGGAACCGTGAACAGCGAGATAGTCACGATCCCGGGGCAGGCCACGCCGGACTTCCTCATCAAGGCCTCCAATGTGTTCAACGCCAAGCTGAGCCACGTCCCGTTCGGCCGGATAAACCTGCCGCTCATACTGGAGCTGGAGGCGGAGGTCGGATCCGAGAAGGAGGTCGTGCTGCCCATCCTCAGGGGCGTGGCGTCGTGCATAGCCAAGGCGGGCAGCGCAGAGCTGCACATGGAGGGGGCCGCGAACCTCCTCGCGTACCCCGAATTCAACGACATCGGCAAGGCGCGCGAGATCCTCTCGCTGATGGACGACAAGGCCTTGCTGTCCGGCTTGCTTTCGAAGCTTTTGAAGGAAGGGTACATAAACATCACGATCGGCGGCGAGAGCGAGATGTCGCGGATGAGGGACTGCAGCGTCGTCACCGCGGCGTTCGCCGTCGGGGACGTGATAGTTGGGTCCGTCGGCGTCATGGGGCCGACCAGGATGGACTATCCAAAGGTCATCTCCATGCTGAGGAATGTGAAGGAGAGGCTGGGCGACGAGCTGGGCGGCGGGGGAGCCGCAGGGGAAGGCGGGCCGGCGGGGCGGGGCAAGGCGGCTGATGAGGCTTAAGGGGGGATGACGGGCTTGGCAGGGGATAGGAAGGAAGGCGCATGCGCCGACGATGCGTGCGGATGCGGCTGCCGTTCGGCCGACGCGGGGGCTGATCTAGGGATGGGCCGTGAAGCCCGTTGCGGTGAAGGCGACGGAGGCGCCGCGACGTGCGCCGAGGCTCCCGACGGCTCGGGGCAGGATGGCCGGGCGGCCGATCTGGCGGCCAGGCTGAGGGAGTCCGAGGGGCGCTGCGAGGAGCTGATGGAAAGGCTCCAGCGGATGGCCGCGGAGTTCGAGAACCATAGGAAGAGGGGCGAGAAGGAGAGGGAGACGCTGTACGCGTTCGCCACCGCGAACGCGGTCAGGGAGTTCCTGCCCGTACTGGACAACCTGGGACTTGCGGCCTCCGCGGACATGCCGGGGGACCTGAGGGTATATAAGGAAGGCGTGGAGATGGTGTACCGGGGCTTCTCCGATACGCTCGCCAAGATGGGGGTGGAAAGGATAGCGACCGACAAGGGATTCGACCCGGAGTCGCATGAGGCGGTCATGCACGTAAGCGACGAAGCCTACGGCGAGAGCGTGGTCGTCGAGGTCTTCAAGGAAGGGTATAGGCTAGGCGACAAGGTGCTCAGGCACTCGCTCGTGAAGGTCGCCAACTAAGGTTTTGACAGGCTGGGCGCCGGTATTCCGGCGTTACGGATATACGCGGAAGGACAACGAATTTTAGGGGGTACGCTGGTATGGGCAAAGTCATAGGGATAGACCTGGGCACGACTAACTCCTGCGTCGCGGTGATGGAGGGCGGGAACCCGGTCGTGATCGCGAACCAGGAGGGCAACAGGACGACGCCCTCGGTCGTGGCGTTCACGAAGGGCGGTGAGAGGTTGGTCGGCCAGGTCGCCAAGAGGCAGGCCATCACCAACCCGGACAGGACCGTCATGTCCATCAAGCGCGACATGGGGACCGACAGGAAGGTCAGGATAGACGACAAGGGCTACACGCCCCAGGAGATATCCGGGATGGTCCTCCAGAAGATGAAGGTCGAGGCGGAGGCGTACCTCGGCGAGACGGTGACGCAGGCCGTGATCACGGTGCCGGCGTATTTCTCCGACGCGCAAAGGCAGGCCACGAAGGACGCGGGCAAGATAGCCGGCCTCGAGGTGCTGAGGATAGTGAACGAGCCCACGGCGGCGGCGCTCGCCTACGGCCTGGACAAGGAGCATGACCAGAAGATCATGGTCTACGACCTCGGCGGCGGCACGTTCGACGTCTCCATCCTGGAGATAGGCGACGGCGTGTTCGAGGTCATGGCGACGAACGGCAACAACCGCCTGGGCGGCGACGACTTCGACCAGAGGGTCATGGACTACGTGACCGACTCGTTCCGCAAGGACAGCGGGATAGACATACGCGGCGACAAGATGGCGATGCAGCGCATAAAGGAGGCAGCCGAGAAGGCCAAGATAGAGCTGTCCGGGGTGCCGACCTCGAACATCAACCTGCCGTTCATCACGGCCGACGCCACCGGCCCGAAGCACCTGGACGTGGGCCTGTCCAGGTCCAAGTTCGACGAGCTGACGTCAGACCTCGTGGAGAAGACCATGGGCCCCACGAGGCAGGCCATGAAGGACGCGGGGCTCAGCCCCGACAAGATCGACAAGATCCTCCTGGTCGGCGGCTCCACGCGCATACCGGCGGTCATAGAGGCGGTCAAGAAGTACATAGGCAAGGAGCCTTTCAAAGGCATAAACCCGGACGAGTGCGTGGCGGTCGGGGCCGCGGTGCAGGCAGGCGTGCTGACCGGCGAGGTCAAGGACCTGCTGCTCCTGGACGTGACCCCGCTCTCGCTGGGGCTGGAGACCATGGGCGGAGTCATGACGAAGCTGATAGAGCGGAACACGACCATACCCACGAAGAAGAGCCAGGTGTTCACCACGGCCGCGGACGGGCAGAGCAGCGTCGAGATCCACGTGCTGCAAGGCGAGCGTGAGATGGCCCAGCACAACAAGACCCTGGGCAAGTTCCAATTGACGGGCATACCGCCCGCGCCGAGGGGGACCCCGCAGATAGAGGTCACCTTCGACATAGACGCGAACGGCATCGTGAACGTCTCGGCCAAGGATTTGGGCACGGGGAACGAGCAGAAGGTGACGATCACGGCATCCTCCAACCTGAGCGATTCGGAGATAGAGACCGCCGTCAAGGATGCGGAGAGGTTCGCAGCCGAGGACAAAAAGAGGCGCGAGGAGGTCGACGCCAGGAATGAGGCCGACTCCTTGGTCTATCAGGCGGAGAAGACGCTCAAGGACTCGGGGGATAAGATCGGCGACGAGGATAAGGCGAGGCTGGAGGCCGGCGTATCGAAGGTGAAGGAGGCGCTCACCGCGGGGGAGACGGAGGCCATCAAGTCCGCGGCCGAGGTCTTGACCAAGGACTTCTACGAGGTCTCCTCCAAGCTGTACCAGCAGAGCCCTCCGCCAGGCGGCGCGGACGGGGCGGCCGGCCAGGGTTTCGGAGGCGGCGATCCCGGCGGCGGGGGCGACGTGGTGGACGCGGACTACACGGTCGTGGAGGACGATAAAGACCAAGGATGACTAAGGGTTGATGGGAGACGCCTAAATGGCCGAAAAAAGGGACCTCTATGAGGTGCTCGGGATAGCGAAGGGCGCCTCGGAGGCAGACATAAAGAAGGCCTTCAGGAACCAGGCGAAGAAGTACCATCCGGACGTGAACACGGGAGACAAGGTGGCCGAGGCCAAGTTCAAGGAGGTGAACGAGGCCTATGAGGTCCTGAGCGACCCTGAGAAGAGGTCCAGGTACGACCAGTACGGCCACGCCGGCATCGATCCCAACATGCAGGCGGGCGGCGGTGGGTTCGGCTTCGACTTCGGCGGGGTCTCAGACATATTCGAATCCTTCTTCGGCGGCATGGGGGGCTTCGGCGGCAGGCAGCAGCGCAGGGGGGGCCCACAGAAGGGATCCGACCTGCGCGTCGCCATGGAGCTTACGTTCGAGGAGGCCGTCTTCGGAACCGAGAAGGAGATCTCCCTGAACAGGACGGAAGGATGCAAGGCATGCAAGGGCACCGGCGCCAAGCCGGGCACCCAGCCCGAGGCGTGCAAGCGGTGCGGCGGCACCGGCCAGGTGCAGCACAGGCAGAACACCCCGTTCGGGCAGATCAGCAACATCCGCGCGTGCGATGAGTGCAAAGGTGAGGGCGTCATCATTGCGGACCCATGCAAGCAGTGTGGGGGCAAGGGCAAGGTCAGGGCGGCCTCGCGCATCAAGGTGAAGATCCCGGCCGGCATAGACGACGGGCAGGCGGTCTCCGTAAAGGGGGAAGGGGAGTCCGGAAGCAAGGGCGGCCCCTCAGGCGAC
>WRCU01000088.1 GCA_009783805.1 Oscillospiraceae bacterium | reverse complement strand
CTGACCTTATTCCGCGTATACGGCTTTTAGATGGGATAAGACATGGTCCTTGACAATGCCGTAATTCCGTAAATAATTATACGTTAAATCGGCGATGATGGGGAAAGTAAGGGCGGCGCGAACGGCCCAGCGAGTTGGGGACGGTGGGAACCCGACGCTTGTAGCGCCCTCCCTGAAACTCACCCCTGAGCGGCGTACCGAACGGGCGATGCCCGAGTAGGCCACGACGGATTCCCACCGTTATCTAGGGAGCGCATATGTTGGTATGTCGCCTTTGGGTGGTATAGCGGAGCCTTCGGCCTTCCGTCCCATGCGTCGGTCCTTTAATTTTGGGGACGGAATGGGATGGGGGCCTTTTTCATGCCCGAGGGCTCAGCATGGGTCATAGGCGTCGTTTATAAAGCATGGGAGGTGGTCAGGCTATGGTCGTAGCCAATGAACTCATGGATACCTTGAACGCAAGTAAATATATGAAGGGGTATCCATATGACGATAACGGCCTACTCAAATGCGACCGACGTGAAATGGCAGCGAAGGTGGGAGGAGACCAAGCTCTACGCCTTCAATGAGGCGAACATAGGCAGGAAGCATTACCTTCTCGAGATGTTTTCATACCCGTCCGGCAAAAATTTGCATATAGGCCATTGGTGGAACTACAGCCTATCCGACAGTTATGGGCGCTTGAAGCGGATGCAGGGATATGAGGTCTTCCACCCCCCCGGGTTCGACGCCTTCGGCCTGCCCGCGGAAAATTTCGCCATCAAGTCCGGCATACACCCGGAGGAATCCACGAAGGACAACATCGCGAGGATGGGCGGGCAGTTCCTCACGATGGGCACGACCTATGATTGGGGGCATTTGGTCGTCACGTGCGAGCCTGAGTACTATAGGTGGAGCCAATGGCTGTTCCTCAGGCTGTTCGAAAGGGGCCTCGCATACCGCAAGGAGGCACCTGTAAATTGGTGCCCCTCGTGCATGACCGTCCTGGCGAATGAGCAAGTCGTCGACGGCCGGTGCGAGCGGTGCGAGGGGCTGACCGCCCAGAAGCGCATGACGCAGTGGTTCTTCAGGATAACGGAGTACGCCGATGAGCTCTTGAACGGGTTGGCCGTCCTCGACTGGCCGGAGAAGACCAAGAAGATACAGGAGAACTGGATAGGCAGGACCCTAGGCTGTGAGGTCGACTTCCCCATAGAAGCTGACCGCGTCACGGCATACACGACGAGGGTGGACACCTTGATGGGCGTCACCTATGTCGTCCTTGCGCCCGAGCACCCCATGGTGGACGCCCTGACGCTTTCGGGGCATAGGGATGCGGTCCGTGACTATCAGGCGCAGGCCGGGCGCAGGTCCGAAATGGACAGGATCTCGTCGGCGAAGGAGAAGTCAGGCGTCTTCACCGGATCATACGCCGCGCACCCGATGACGGGCAGGCGGCTGCCGATTTGGGTGGCCGACTACGTGCTCGCCTCCCACGGGACCGGCGCGGTCATGGCCGTGCCCGCGCACGACCTGAGCGACCACGCTTTCGCGTTGAGGTACGGCCTGCCGATCGTCCCAGTGATCGGGAGCCCGCTCGGACCGGGGCAATCCTTGCCTTACTGCGAGGACGGGGTCCTATTCGGCGGGACGGGGCACGATGGGCTCACGTCCGGCGAGGCGAGGATCAGGATAACGGCCGAACTGGAGGCGTCGGGCCTCGGCAGGGCGGCACGCAAGTATAGGCTGCGGGACTGGCTCGTGTCCAGGCAGCGTTATTGGGGCACGCCGATACCGATCGTCCACTGCGAAGGCTGCGGCCATGTCCCCGTGCCGGAAGGCGAGCTGCCGCTGAGGCTGCCCCATGACGTGGAGTTCCTGCCGAACGGCCGTTCGCCCCTCGCGGCGTGCGAGCCGTTCGTGAGCGCCCCATGCCCCCGCTGCGGCAGGCCAGCCAAGAGGGAAACCGACACCCTGGACACGTTCGTATGCTCATCATGGTACTTCCTACGTTTCTTGGATAATAGGGACATGACCAAGGCGTTCGACTCTGACCGCATAAATAAACTCATGCCGGTGGACAAGTACGTCGGCGGGATCGAGCACGCCGCCATGCACCTGCTGTACGCCCGGTTCATCACGAAGGCTTTGCGCGACATGGGATTCCTGAGGTTCGATGAGCCGTTCGCCTCACTGGTCCATCAAGGGTTCATCCTGGACGCCGACGGCAGGAAGATGAGCAAGCGCAGCGGGGCGGTCTCTCCCGACGGGATAGTCAAGGCCCATGGCGCGGACGTCTTCCGCCTGTACCTTGGATTCGGGTTCTCGTTCACGGACGGCGGTTTTTGGAATGACGACGGCATAAAGGCGGTCGAACGCTTCGTCAGGAGGGTCTGCCGTGCCGTCGATTGCTACGTCGGGTCTATAAGCCGGGATACGGATGGGGACTCACCGGAGGATTTATACGACGGGCAGGCGCCGGCGGACATGGGGCTGGAGCGCCTACGCCACGACACGATCAAGCAGGTCACAGAGGACATCGATGGGTTCCGGTTCAACACGGCGATCGCACGTATCATGGAGTTGCTTAACGGAATAGCGAGGCATCAGGCAAGGCCCGAACGCGACCGCAGCCAGGAAGGGTCGGCCGTCAGGGACATGGTGCTGCTGCTCGCGCCGCTGGCTCCGCACTTGGCGGAGGAGCTGTGGTGCGCCTTGGGAAACGGGTACTCCGTCCACAACCAAGAATGGCCGGCCTATGACCCGAACATATTAGTCAGGGAAATGGCGGAGTTGGCCGTCCAAGTCAACGGGACTCTGCGCGGCGTCATTATGGTTCCTACCAACGCCGATGATGCCTCGATTAGGGAGGCGGCCCTGGGTGATCCGAAGGTTATACAGGCCATCGGCGGCCGCGAAGTCAGGAAGGCGATCGTCGTGAAGGGCCGCCTGATCAACTTCGTCTTGCTATAATACGTTGACTAGGCTCGTGATCGTGACATGACGAAATCCACGTTCGAAATAGCTTGCTATTGAAACGGTTTAAAATTTTATGGAGGAATTTATAATGGCAAGATTTTAAAAATACTACGAAAAATACCGGAAAAACCATTGAAATAATGGAAATTGAGCTAAATATAAAAACCACTCAACAACATATTCACGCTCCATATAGCATGGTTCCTTTTTATGAATTTATTTTTTCAAGTGTCGGACCATTTTTTCGGCGATTGAATACGCTGGCGTGACCTATTATTGAATATAAATAAATACGCTTTTTCCGATGAAACATTAAAATATCCGCGTACAATTCAATCAAATCTATTGTGCCGTCCGGTACAACAACGTAAACATCGAAGTCACTTTCCTTATATCCTGTCTAGGATAAATCGAAAAACCGATTTGGGCGAGGTGGGTATGCACGAAGCACGAGTGAACGGATAAATAGCGGCGCGGGGTACGCGGCGATTTATCGGCCGGAAGGATCGCCGTCACCCCCACCCCACGAAACCTGCGGATTTCGCGGAAAACCCCGGTCGGCGGCGAAATTTGCGGCAAAAAATTTATTAAAGCCGGTTTACCGTTAAGAATGTCAGTAATGTACGATTTATTCTTTATGGAGAGCAAATTAATAAAGATATTTCGTATTTTTATATATGTAAGTCGTACATTACTCGACGTTTGTACGGAAAATGTTGGTATACCTGTGGTTGCCGAGGAGGAAGTCGGTGAATCCGGCGATTACGCCGCCGATGGGGGCAGGATATACGCCGGAACATCGGCGAACGTCGGTATGACGCACCATAGGCCGATTATCAGCGCCGGTATGGCCAATCCCAGCAGGTTGGGCCTATGCGACCTGCCATCCGCCTCATTCATATAAGCCCGCCAAGGCAAGCGCCATCGGCAGAAGCAGGACGCCAAGGCGCCTAACCGTTATCCGAATATGTCGTATACCCTTCTTCTTGAAACATCCTTTTTACGTCGCCGCAGGTGACCCCCCGCCAAAGGCCCCCGCTGTAGGCCCCCTCCCTCGGGACCGCGCCGCCGTCGATGACGGCGACGTTCGCGCCGAACCGCATGGCCAGCCTATTGGCCGGGTGCACGCATATGTCCTCCACGACCCCCGCGGACGCTAGCCTGGTAAGCGCGATCACCTTCGCCATCCGCGCTTCCGATACCTGTGGGAGGTCCCCCAAGGGCGTGCCCGCGACGGGGATCCGCGCCATCCCGCCCGAGACGCGCGCGCCGTGCGCCAGTATGGACCCATACGAGTCGACTATCTCCCCATCCGTATGCTCGACCCCTATCGGCTCGATCAGATGCACCAGGTCCAGCCCGCCTTCCCTCACGGCGGCCAAGGTCGATAGGCGCCGTGCCGGGTCGAACGCCGTATGGACGCCTTCCTTAAGCCGCAGTGAATGGTATGCGAAGCCCGCCCCCGCGTCGCGCAGGTCGCGCGCGAATCGGGCGTCGAACTCGCCGGCGTTCAAGCCGATCTCATACCGGCCACTTACCCGGCTCCTCACCTCCCTGATGAGTGACAGCATCCTGTCGGGGTCATACTCTTGGTTGGTCCTCAGGACGACCCAGCGGATGCCGCAGCGTACGTAGTCGCCGACGCGCCTGACTATCTCATCGGTTCCCATCACGAATGAGTTCCCCTCGGTTACTAGGCCCCACCTTTCGCCCATGGAGCAAAAGTCGCAGCTCATCGCGCATGGGGTGAAGTCGATCCCGATGGCGCCCCAAAGATATGACCTGTCCTTCGTGACGGCGGATGAGACCTCCCTGGCCGCCTTGCCGAGCCCGTAGAATTCCGGCGTGCCCTCCTTAATGCCCATGAGACTCAGCATCAAGCCGCGTTCCAACCTCTCGCCGCTTAATGCCCTCCTCTTCGCCTCCGCCACATGCCGATCCGCCGCCCCCATCATCGGCCCCCCGCATGGGAAAGGCTCATGGTCACGGCCTCCGAAAGGCCGCTGACGGATCTCGCGTATTCCCTCAAGGTCCTCTCCCAATAGGACAGGCAATTCCGGCCCTCCCCCGTGATCGAGTAGATCCGACGCGGCTGGGGCGATCCCTCGGTTTTCCATGCGGAGGTCAGCAGCCCGGCCTTCTCCATCTTCCTAAGCATTCTGTACAGCCCCGTCGGGTCCATGCCCACATAGTCGATGGGGCCGCTTTCCTTCAACTTCCTGATGATGGAGAACCCATGCAGGTCCCCCGCATAAAGGGACATCAATATGGACGGCTGTATGAACCTCTCCAGGAAGGCGCCTTTGCACGCGCATTTCACGAGCGCATGACCTCCTCTTATATTGGACTATGTCCAATAGCATAGCAGCGAAAGGATACCCCATCAAGCTCGGCATATGTGCGGAGGGCCCAACGATGGGAGGCATGGCGTGGATGTGCTGGCGGCATTGAACGATGGGCACGGTTAATATATTCATGATTGGTACATGGGACCGTCGCAAGCGGGCTTGAGTACCATAGGTGGAGCCAATGGCCGTTCCTCAGGCTGCTCGAAATGGGTCTCGCATACCGCAAGGAAGCCCCCGTGAGTTGGTGCCCCTCGTGCATGACCGTCCTGGCGAATTAACAAGTCATCGAAGGCCGGTGCGAACGGAGCGAGGGGCTGACCGCCCGGAAGCGCATGACATAGTGGTTCCTCAAAATAATGGAGTACGCCGATGAGTTCCTGAGCGGGTTGGCCGTCCTCGACTGGCCGGAGAAGACCAAGATGATACGGGACTGGCTCGTGTCCCGGCAGCACGATTGGGACACGCCGTTACCGATCGTCCACTGCGAAAGCTGCGGCCAGATCCCCGTGCCGGAAGACGAGCTGCCGCTGAGGCTGCCCCATGACAGGGAGGCGGCCCTGGGTGATCCGAAGGTTATTTAGGCCATCGGCGGCCGCGAGGTCAGGAAGGTGATCGTCGTGAAGGTCCGCTTGATCAACCTCATTCTATAAAATGCGTTTATAATGATATAATAATGAATATAATAATAGGTATACTAATGAATATAAAAAATAATATAATAATAACATAATAATAAATATAATAATAGATATAATAATTAATATAATATTAGATATTATAGTTTATATTTAATAGACATAATAATTAATATTATTATGGATATAATAACGTGCAAAAAAATAAAAGCAATTTTATATATTTATTTTTACCGCTGTATTTTAAATAAATTAATCACCATAAAGTCTCATAACACGCCGAATTTACTATAAATTACCGAATTTATTAATGCATTTTTACGTAATATTCGTATACGTATATTATATTCCATATTATTAAACGTAAGTTATTTTTTCATTGTATTAATTCGTGAAATATTTTTATTAATTAATTCGATGTTTGAATTGAGTAAATTAGTCAATTTTTTCTAAACAACCGGTGTACCGTACAGAATGGCAGTAATGTACGATCGTTCGTTCTTAAAACATATAATAAACACAAAATTTTATTGATATACGTATAATAATCGTACATTACTTAGCATTTGAACGGTAAATGATGAAAAATTAAAAAATGGATGTTTTTTCGGCTTCTATGTGGAACAAACGCTTCCATGAAGCGGGTG
>WRCU01000087.1 GCA_009783805.1 Oscillospiraceae bacterium | reverse complement strand
TGGGGCGACGCCTTCGCGCCGCAGTACTTCGCTCTGCACGCCTCGGGCACGCACGCGAACACCATGGCCGCGACGCCGGACGGCCGGAGGCACGGCGAGGCCCCATCGGGGACCTGGGGGAGCGACCTGGGCAGGGACACCAAGGGGATAACGGCCCTGTTCAACTCCATCACCGCGTTCGACCATACCCTCTCCTCCGGCGGCTTGAACGCGAACCTGCGCATACACCCCACCGCCCTCGACACGGCGGAGGACGCGGACAAGATGATCGGCCTCCTGGAGTCCTATTTTTTGAAAGGCGGCATGGAGGTCCAGATCAATTGCGTCTCCAAGGAAATCCTGCTTGACGCGCAAAAAAACCCGCAAAAGCACAAGGACCTCTGCATACGGATAGCCGGCCAGTCCGCATACTTCCACCACCTTTCCCCGGCCCTGCAGGAGCAGGTGATCAAGAGGGTGGAGCACGCCGGCTGAGGGGGGCCGCATGCCCCATTACGGCGGATCGGGTGAGGGCGCGGCCTCGACGGTCGGCTGCGTCTTCAACGTACAGAGGTTTTCCATACACGACGGGCCCGGGGTGCGGACGACCGTCTTCCTGAAGGGCTGCGGCATGCGCTGCCTATGGTGCCACAACCCCGAGTCCCTCGACCCCAGGCCGCAGCCCCTATACAGCCACGTCAAGTGCATAGGGTGCGGCAAATGCATGGCCGCCTGCGCGCCCAAGGCCTTCTCGCTCGCCCCGGGCGGCTGGTCCCACGAAATGGGCAGGTGCCTGCGCTGCGGTGAGTGCGCCAAGGCCTGCGACGCCGAGGCCATCTCCATGAGCGGCAGGTACGCGTCCGTCGGGGAGGTCATGGCCGAGGTCATGCGGGACGGATTCTATTACGCCAACTCTGGCGGCGGAGTGACCTTCTCCGGCGGTGAGCCGTTGCTGCAGCCGGAATTCCTGTCCGGGCTGTTGACCGAGGGGAAGGCGCTCGGCCTGCATACCGCGGTGGAAACCGCCGGCAACGTCCCATGGGGGGCGATCGAGGCCATGATCCCCGTAACCGACCTTTGGATCTATGACCTCAAGGCATGGGACGACGGCCTGCACGCGAGGGCTACGGGCGTCGGGAACGGGCTCGTCAAGGCCAACCTAGGCCGCTTGGCCGCCGCCGGGTCGGACCTGTGGGTACGCATGCCGGTCGTCCCCGGCTTCAACGACTCCATCGTGGAGGCCGAATCCATGGCGCGTTATCTCCGCACCTTGAAAGGCGTCGGTCGCGTGGAACTCCTCGCCCTGAACCACGCGGCCGAGGGGAAGTACGTGGGGCTGGGCCTGCCCTATCCGGTAGGCGGCGTCATCCCGCCCACGTCGGACTCGATGTCACGCCTCAGGGCCGTCTATTCGGGCATGGGCCTGCCCGTGGCCGGCGCTTGATCCGGGGCGGCTTCGGCCACCCCTGTCACCGGCTGATGGATTTATACGCCTTCCACCTGCCATGCGACAGCGTCCCCGCCCCCAATGCGGCCAGCACCGCGCAGCCGGGCTCGACCGTGTGGCTGCAGTCCGCAAACCTGCATTCCCGCGTCAGCTCCGCGATCTCCCGAAAAACCTCTCCGACGCTCCCACGGGCCGCCTTCGTGAGGCCCAGCTCACGCATCCCCGGCGTGTCTATCACCATGCCGCCGGAAGGGAGCATGAACAGCGCCCGATGCGTGGTCTTGTGGCGCCCCCTGTCGTCGCGCTCCCTTACCGCCGCGACGGCCATCACCTCATCGCCCATCAGGGCGTTGAGCAGCGAAGATTTGCCCACCCCGGACATCCCTAAAAATATGGAGGTCATCCCCGGCAGCAGGTATGCTGCCAATCCGCCCAAACCTTGACCCGTCCTGGCGGAGACGGCATGTATCGGGCAGTCCGGAGCCGCCTCCCCCATCCTGGCCTCCCAATCCCGCGCGTCTCCGACCAGGTCCGACTTGGTCAGCAGGACCACCGGCCTCCCCCCGCACGCCACCGTCAGCGCCACGTAACGCAGCACCCGATCCACGCTGAAGTCGAGGTTCAGGGAAGTCATGATGAACGCGTAGTCGAAGTTCGCCGCCATGGGCTGCGCCCCGTTCGCCTTTATGTGCGCGTAGCCGTGCCCGAACCCATCCGAGCGCGACAGGTATGACTTCCTCGGTAGGACCCCCGCTATCTGCGCGGTCCCGGATGCGATGCCTTTGACCGCCACGAAGTCCCCGACGCAGGGCAGGTCGGCCCGTATGGCGGCCTTATGCGTGAGCGCGCCCGCCAGCGTGGCCTTGACCTCACCCATCCCGGTCATCACCGCGTAGCGGGCGCCCCTACGCTCCGTTACCCTGCCGGGGGCGTGCCCGGCGGGCATGGGTGCCGTCCCCTCATATCCGTATCCGCTTAGGTCGACCATATTTCCTTCGCTCAAACTCATACCCTCTTCCATTCGTCGTAGCACGCGTCTATATTTCCGCCCGGTATGTCCTTCCCCCAGAAGACCTGGCCTACGAGCCCCGTCCTCCCATATCTGAAGAACGCCCCGGCGACCCTGCGGACGGCCTCGCGGCAATCCCCCTCCGTCCCGTGCGGCAGGGCCCATTGTCGGTCCATCTCACCCCAGAAAGCCAGCCTGTGGTGGTAGCGGGCGGCCAGGCCTTCTATGTCCATGCAAAAAATCTGCGCGTTGATCGCGTTGACCCCGATCTCCGCCAGGTCATCGAGGATCTCCGCTATATATCCGTCCGAGTGCATGATGACGTACTTCCCGTGCCTGTGGGCCAACTCGCAGTATTCCCTGTAGCATGGCTTGAAAAAGGACCGCCACATCTCCGGGGATATCAGGAGCGAACCTTGCGCCCCCCAATCGTCCGTAAGGTGGACCCCATCCACATCCGTGGCGACGATGATCTGCGCCTGCGTCATGTAGAACTCGTGCACCATGTCGCGCAGCCTATACGCCCTCGCGTCGCCGTACGCCAGGTCGTAGAACAGCGACTCCGTCCCTCGCAGGTGCTGCATCCTCTCAAAAAGGTTGTATGCGCCCCCCCACAGCGGGACCACGAACTTGTCGGTCGCGGCGCAGCCTGCGTCCGCCCTGGACGCGTCGATGCCGGCGAGCATGGAGTACGGCGGCCTGTAGCCGTCGAGCCGCCCCCAATCGGCGAGGGCGGGATACTTGACCTCCCCGCATACGCCATCCTCCAGCGCGACCCAGCCCGAACCCCACTCGTCGACCCTGAAGCGCTTGCCGTCCATGCCGTCCGCCTTCGCCAGGTCCGCAGCTTCGCCGCCCCGCAGGCCGGTCCCGAACGCTATGTCGGGCCAAGTGACGTCGTCCCTCTCGGTAGGCACCTCGTCATATTCGGCGAAGTCCAGCGCGGCCCTGACCAGTTCCCTGGATGTCATCTTCATTCAGCGTATGCCCGGCCCATGGCCCGACGGCCTACGCCCCCCCTTTCGTTTGTCGGCTGACCTTATATCGATCCGCGGAACGAGCGGAGGCGGGCGTCATGCTCCGCCATCCAACTCGGCTCCGGCCCCTCCACGGGCTGCCTGCACAACGCGGTCGAAAATATCCCGCGACGGACCAGCTCAATCTTCTCCATGGACAGCTCATGCCTCCCGTGCAGCATCTCCAGGCTAGGCAGGAAGCGTCCATACGCCTCAATGGCGGCCTCCCTCCCTTTGCCCGCATATAGGTCGTATATCGCCCTATACGCCCATACCCTGGAGCATCCGGGCATCACCCCGCAGACCCCGCCATCCAGCGCATCCACCATCCCGAAACCCTGGTTGCCGGCGTATACCGCCATACGCCCCTCGGATGCGGCGATCAGCGCGGCGTTGAAGGCGGCCGGGGCCTCCGACTTCACGCCAAAGAGCCTGTCCGGGGACAGCGAGGCGATCGCTTCAGGGGTGATGTCCAGGCCCGTCACGTGCGGCGCATATTGGATCATGAGCGGCAGGCCGGTCCCCTCGGCGGCGGCGCGCACATATCTGACCGGGTCGCACCCGGCGACGGCCGCCGGCGGGCCTGCGCCCGCCATCATCCCATCAACCTCCGTAGGGTTTGCCTCCGAAGTCGATCCATTCGCGCGTATGTCCGTCGCCTCTCCATCAGGCTCCGATGGCCCATGATGCGTAGGCCTCTCCGCGTTCCTCGGCAGGAGCATGATCACGTCCGCGCCGAGCCGCCCATACAGGCCCGCCTTCTCGCCTACCGCGTCCAAGCCCATATCGGTCACCGATGCGATCACGGGAACCCTGCCCCTTACGGCGGAGACCGTCCTCGCTAATATCAATTCGCGTTCGTCATCGGTCAGGTACGGGAATTCCGTGGCGTACCCAAATACCATTATGCCGGCCGCGCCATCGTTTATGACGGCCTCCAACTCCCGGTCCAGGCCCATGAGGTCGACGGCCCCGTCCGGTCCGAACGGCGTCTGCAATACGGGTATTACGCCCCTCAAGCCCGCCGGGCCGCGAGGCGTGCCTGAAGCCCTACGGCTCAGGCGCATATGCGGCCCTTGCACCATGTCAATAGTTGAACGCCCTCAGTTCGAAGTACGCCTTCGGGTGCGAGCAGACGGGGCAGGCATCGGGCGCGCCTGAGGCGTCGGCCATGTATCCGCAGTTGCGGCATTTCCAGATGCGCCTCTCCCCCCTGGCGAACGCAGTCTTGTTCCTGACGTTGCCCAACAGCTTTTGGTACCGCTCCTCGTGCTCCTTCTCTATGGCCCCCACCGCCTCGAACAGCCCGGCGATATCGGCGAAGCCCTCCCCGCGCGCCTCCGAAGCCATCCTGGCGTACATGGACGTCCATTCCGCGTTCTCGCCCTCGGCCGCCGCCTGGAGGTTGTCCGCCGTCTCCCCCGGTGCGCCGCCGCTCAGCAGCCGGAACCAGACCTTGGCGTGCTCCCTCTCGTTCGCGGCCGTCTCCTCGAATATGGCGGCGATCTGCTCGTAGCCGTCCTTCCTCGCCTTGGATGCGTAGTAAGAATACTTGTTCCTCGCCTGGCTCTCACCGGCGAAGGCCTCCCTCAGGTTAGCCTCCGTCTTCGTGCCCTTTAGGTCCGCCATCCTCATCGTCCCTCCCCGCCGCCTTGCGGCGTCCCGACCGGCGAAGACGGGCGGCCCCTGCCGCCCGCGTTTACGCTCCCCCGACGTGATATGATGATACGCCTAGGCCGCGGGCCGCGCAACGGAGCATGCGGCCTCTGGGCCGCCGCGGCATGCCGGGCGTCCATATGGATTATAATGGGCGTAGACGGCACCCATCCGCGAAAGGGGACCATATGACGAAGGTACTGGAAGGCGTGGAAAACCATGAGGTTAGGGAGGCCAACTTCGAGGCCCTCCGTCTGGCGCTGAACGCGACGGGGGCGGGGCTGTCGCCCGCCTACCTGCACGGCCTGGCGGGATCGGCCTTCCGAATCGGCGGGATATGCCCGTGCGCGCCCACCTGCACGTTGGCCATGTCGCCCAGTGAGCTGCTGAGGTTGCTGGGATATGGGTATACGGAGTACCCGTACGACGGCTCCGACAAGGAGGGTGCGTTGGCCAAGGCCGTGGCCGCGGTCTGCGCCTCCATCGACGCAGGGGTGCCGGCGCTCGTCTGGCACGCCTTCCAAGTATGCGAGTGGGACGTCGTGACCGGATATGACCGAGCCGAGGAGGCTTTCATCGGCAAGGTCCCCTGGGACGCCGCTTGCACCGTGAAAAGGCCCTGGAAAAACACGTTGGACACGTTCGCGGCGCAAGGGCCCATGGCGATCGTGATAGGGCGCGGGGGCCGGCCCGACTTCGACGGGCGGGCCGCGGAGGTCGCCGCCTTGAGGGAGGCCGTGCGCCATGCGAACGATCCCGAGAACGCGGACAAGGCAGGCGGCGGCGAATGGGTGTTCCTGCAGGGCAAGGCGGCCTATGGGCGTTGGGCCGGCGACTTCGCCGACCCGGCCAGGAAGAAGGGGCACGGAGACGCATACTGCGCCGACATCTATCCCAGCGCCCACGCGCAGGCGGGCCCGTTCCTCCGCGGGATAGCCCCGGGGTATCCGAAGGCGGAAGGCGCGCTGGCCAAGGCGGCGAGCCTGTTCGAACTCGAGGCGACCAAGTTGGCCGAAGCCAAGCCCTTGCTGGGTTGGGACGCGCCCGAGGAGGACGCGGGCCGGAACGCGAAGGCGGCGGCGATCCTATCGGAGGCCGCCGGCCTGTACGGCGAGGCCATGGACGCCCTCGCCGCCGCCCTGGCCGACATGGGCGAATAGGGCGAAGGGCTCAGGATGGCATAAAGGGTGTCATTGCGAGGAGTGGTAGCGACGCGGCAATCTCGCCTTTATGGATTGCTTCGTCGCAATGCTCCTCGCAATGACGGCGTAAGGCTCCTCGCAATGACGGCGTAAGGCGCCCGCAATGACGGGCGATAGGCTCAGGATGGCATAAAGGGTGTCATTGCGAGGAGCGCTAGCGACGCGGCAATCTCGCCTGTATGGATTGCTTCGTCGCAATGCTCCTCGCAATGACGGCGTAAGGCGCCCGTAATGACGGGCGTAAGGCGCCCGCAATGACGGGCGATAGGCTCAGGATGGCATAAAAGGTGTCATTGCGAGGAGTGG
>WRCU01000086.1 GCA_009783805.1 Oscillospiraceae bacterium | reverse complement strand
TGCCGGAGATGGACGGGTTTGACGTATGCAGGAAGATACGCGAGAAGTCGAACATCCCCATCATCATGATAACGGCCAAGGAGGAGGAGCTGGACAAGGTCCTGGGCATAAAGATGGGCGCCGACGACTACATAACCAAGCCTTTCAGCGTCCGGGAGCTGCTCGTGAGGATAGAGGCCATCTTCAGGAGGATAAGCGCCTCGTCCGAGAAGCCCGACGGCAGGAACACCCTGGAGTTCGGCGAGCTCACGATCGACTTGGACAAGTATGAGGTGAAGATCGGCGGCAAGCCCGTCGACCTGACGCTCAGGGAGTTCGAGCTGCTTAGGTTCCTCGCCACCCAGCAGGGGCACGTGTTCACTAGGGAGGTGCTCCTCGAGAAGGTTTGGGGCTTTGAATATTACGGCGACATGCGGAACGTGGACGTGACCGTCAGGCGGCTCAGGGTCAAGATCGAGAAGGACCCGTCGAACCCCGCCTACATATTGATGAAGCGCAGCGTCGGGTACTACTTCAACACGTTTGAGTGATGGGCCGACTTTAGGCGCGCTAGGCCGGACGGAAGGGCGGAATGCTTTGGGGGGGCGTGCGTTAAGGCGTTTCGGCACATTCAAGTGGAGGCTGGTGCTGATCCTCATCTCCGTCATGTTCGTCGTGATAGTGCCGATCAGCGTGATCATCAACTTCTGGATAGAGGCCGAGTTCTACGAGGGGTTCGCGCGTGACGTGCGGGTAGGGGAGTCCGCCTGGCAGGCCGAGGGGGAGATGGGCCCCGAGGACCTGTGGAACGACCTCCGCAAGGATGGGGACAGGAACCTCTCCACATTCCTCTTCAACTCGAACACCGTATACAAGACCTACACGGTCTGCGACGCCTCGGCGCTGGACGAAGGCTCGGTCGTGGGTGAGACGCCTTCCGTCTACTCGAGCGACCCCATGTTCCGGCAGTCGCCCCAGCAGTTCGTCGACGGGATGGTGGCCTCGCCCAACTTCCTGAGCGCGCTGTCGGGCGGGGGGGGGAACGCCAGGGTCCTGACGAGGGATGGGGGCCGCAGCTACTTCGACTACGCGTTCACCAAGAACGGGTACGTAGTCTACTTCAGGTATTACAGCGAGGATTGGTCGCACCTCCTGGGCAGCCTGAACAACATAGTCCTCGCCGGCATGGCGGCTTCGCTGGCATTCGCGGTGCCCGTAGGGTACTTCCTTTCCGGCACCATCACGAAGCCCGTCAAGAACATCATGAACAAGGCGAACGCCATCGCCGCCGGCAACTTCGACTTGAAACTGGAGGTGAAGTCCGAGGACGAGATCGGGCAGCTGGGGCGGACGGTGAACTACATGACCGCGGAGCTGAAGGACAAGATCAGCGTCCTCTCGAGCGAGATGAACAAGCTGGAGACGCTGCTCGGGTTCATCACCGACGGCGTCGTCGCCTTCAACCTCAGGGGCGGGCTCATACACTCCAACCCGGCGGCCCTGAGGATGCTGGGGGTGGATGGGATCGGGGTCGGCTTCAACGAGTTTACGGAGACGTACGGGCTGGACATGACGATCGAGGAAGTGGCCTACATAGGGTTCAAGGGCAGGAAAGAAAGGATACTGGAGATAGGCGACAGCTACATCATCGTCAGCTTCGTCCTCTTCAACAACGAGAGGGGGACGCCAGACGGGGTCATAGCCTTGTTCCAGGACATGACGGAGTACCATAGGCTGGAGCTCATGAGGAAGGAGTTCGTGGCGAACGTCTCGCATGAGCTGAAGACGCCGATCACCAGCATAAAGCTGTACGCCGACACGCTTCTGGAGGAGCTGGGCGGCGAGGCGGCCAGGCCGCGCAGGTTCCTGGAGGTCATATGCGTGGAGGCCGAGAGGATGAGGAACCTGGTCTCGGACCTGCTGCAGCTGTCCAGCATAGACTACAAGCAAAGCCAGCTGGCCATAAAGGACGTCGACCTGGTCGGCCTCACCGACTCGTCCATCGAGAAGCTCTCGCTGCACGCGACGGCGAGGGGCCTCTCCGTGGAGCGGCACTCGCTCAGCAAGAGGCCGATAGTCGCGCCGTGCGACGCCGCCATGATGGAGCAGGTGCTGCTCAACGTCCTGTCCAACGCCATCAAGTACTCCCCGGAGGGGGGGGTGGTCAGCGTCTACCTGGAGGCGCTGTACGGCGACGCCATCGTCAAGGTCTGCGACAACGGCATAGGGATACCGAAGAACGACCTGCCGCGGGTGTTCGAGCGTTTCTACAGGGTGGACAAGGCGAGGTCGAGGGAGCTCGGGGGGACCGGGCTGGGGCTGGCCATAGCCAAGGAGATCATGGACGCGCACGGCGGCAGCATATCCATCGCGAGCGTGTACGGCAAGGGGACCGAAGTTACCGTGCGGATCAAAGGTGTAAAGATATATTAAGCCGCGTGCAATACCAATGAAACAATGTTCGTGTATCATACACACCATATATAGACATCCATCGGCATGGACAGACACCATGTAGGAGACGCGCGTAAAACCATGAGGAAACTGACCGTCATAGCCATTATCCTATCCATGACCGCCATCATTGCGCTGGTGTGCGCGGCCACCCCGGCGGTGACGGCGGCTGCAGCGGCTGCCCCCGCCCCCGCGGCCCCCGCCCCCGTGCCCGCCTTCGTCGACGGGCTGCCGTACGAGGCCTTGGACCCGAGCCACAAGGCGTCCAAGGACATGCCGATCCTGGAGGTGACGAGACCCTTCAACCTGGAGGAGATCTCGTTCAAGAAAGCGTTCATCGTCTGCGGCTTCACGGCTGAGAGCAACGTGCGCGTGTACCTGCTTCTGTTCAACAAGGATCTGGATAGGTATGAGAGGCTGTACATCAATGGGACCTCCGGATGGGACATAGGGGCGTCCGGCCTGTTCATCAAGCAGATAGACCTCAAGGAGGGGAAAAACCAACTCAGGCTCCTGGCCTACATAAAGGAACTGGACGAGGCGGGGGGTAGGGACGCGGGGATGGAGCCGCATGACCAGGCCGACCCGGCCGGCGATCCGGAGGCCGCGGCGGGGCCCGATGGGGAGGGCGGCAAGTCGATGCCCGCCACGGGCTTCCCCGGCATGGAAGAGGCTCAGCTCAATGAGATGACCATTACCTGGATAAGCCCCGAGTCAGTTAGGACCGCCAGGGAGATGCTCCTGACCAAGGTATACGACTTCGCCGTCTGACGGATGGAATCAATCAGGTTCGAGCGGTTAAAGCTCATATTGGTATACGCCCTCATGGCCGCTTGCGCCGTGCAGGTCGCGATCATATGGAACGACGGGCTCCATGGTTTTCCGGCCCGCTTTTTTTTCGGCGAAAACGCGGTCGTGCTGGCCGGGGAGGCCAGGTTCGAGAGCGAGAGGGAGATGCTGGCCCCGGTTTCCCTGCACATCACCTACGACGGCCATGGAGACAGGCGTGAGGTGAGGGCGTGGGGGGAGGCGCTGTCCCTGGCTTGGTCCGGGGTCAGGGGCATCCTGAGGTCATCGGTCGGCCGGGCGCCCGACGAGGTCCTTGGCGCGTCGAAATGGCCGGCGATCACCAAGGCCAAGGGCATGGCCTTCAGGTACGGCTTTGAGGTACCGTCGGAGCTCTTCCTATGGTCGCTGGGGATCAGCGGCTCATACCGCGACGTGATCCCCGGCGTGAGGGAGGTGTTCCTCAGGCTGGACGGGGCTGGGCGCAGGGGGGCGTCGGTCTTCCTACTGGGCGGCGGTGAGGCGTACAGGTATGACGTGGTGTTGACGGCCGACGAAATGGCGGAGCTGGATTGGCTCTGGCTTTCGCTGAACGCCGAGGCCGACCCGGTCCTTCTTTCCAGCGTATCCAGCTACTTCCCCACGTCCTCCTTCGGAGGCGACATATACACGTGCTTTTACGGGCAGGGGGAGATTAGCCTCGTCGGCATGACGGTGCCGCTGTCGAACGCGCTCCGCATCGGCGGATGCGTGGCCCTCGTGCCCGACGCCCTTTCGCGGGGGGGCCTGCGGAGCCCCGAGGGCGTAGGCGCGTTGGCCGATGCGATCCTTAGGGACGACCAGGACTCCTATGTACGCTCGATAGACCCCAAGGGCGATAGGCTGGAGCTCAAGACGCAGAACGACATATATAGGGTCTATGCCGACGGGGCGATAAGCTACAGGTACATATCGGGGGAGCGCGGCGAGGCGATGGGGAGCATGGTCCTCGCATACGAGAAGGCGATGAGGATGATGGGGAGGCTGGCGGCCCTATCGGACGGCGTGTACATGAGGCTGGTCGGCGCCGAGGCCATGAAGGGGTCCACGGGCGACTACTATGAGTTCAAGTTCGGATACTACCACGTCGGCGACGGGATCAGGGTCAGCGGCGACGGCCTGGAGGCCATCGCCCTCGCGAGGTCGTCCGGCGTGATGGTGGCCTCATATAGGTGCGTTTCGGTGCGCCAGGCGGATGCGGGGGCCATTTACGACGTGTCGTACTCCGCCATGATGGATGGGGCCGCCGCCTCGATCGGGCCCTTCTTCGGGGGGGCCGCGGTCGAGCGGCTGTACCTGACGCACCGCGTCATCGTAGGCCCCGTTGAAGGCGGCCATGGCGTCGATTACGTGCCGGGTCCCCATTGGGCCTTGGAAGATAAGGCAGGGAGGACGCTGCTCACGCCGGTGGCCGAGGCTACGGCGCCATGATGTCGGGGTCGGTTATTTACGGAGGGGGTGGGGGCCTTGAACTGGCCTAAGGTCAAGACGTTCCTGATCGTCCTGCTCATGGCCTTGAACGCGTTCCTATTGGCCTTCCTGCTCACCCACTACGGCGATGGGCGCAGGGTAGCCAGGAACGGGGAGCTCGCCTCGGCGATCCTGGACGGGAGGGGGTACGGCCTCGAGTGCAGGATCCCGGAGACGACCAGGTCGCACGTCATGAGCCATGAGGGCGGGGTGAGCCGGTACGGGGCCGAAGTCGCGATCCTTCCCGCCTACGTCATATTGGTCAGGAACATGGCCCCCGTCGAGGGCAGGGTTGCGATCGTGGGGATAAACCTGGTCCATCCGCGGGAGTTCGACTCGTATTCGGGTGATAGGGGCAACGCGGAAAGGCTGGCCGCGCGGCTTGAGCCGGACGCAGGCCTTGATTCGGGATCGGGCGCCCCCCAGCCCGTCACGCCTCCCATATGGAGGGTGACGCTATCCGACGGCGCCGTCAGGCACTTCTACGCGGAGGACGGGTCGGAGGCGATCGCCCAGGCCCCATGAAGGCCTACGCGAACTCCACCCTCTGCTCGGTCTTGCATATGACTATCTCTATGGCCTTGGTGAGCAGCTCGGTATAGCTGAACGACATCCTGGAGACCACGTTGAAGTCGTTCTCTATCTTTATGACAAATATGTTGGGATAGGTGTATTCCAGGATGCCTTCCTGTATCGAGATCTTCTTGCGGCTCATTATTATCTTCAGCTTTACCCTCTCACCGACGTTGTCATCCAAAAAGTCCTTAACCTTGTTGTATGTATTTCTTTCAATCATCTAGCAATACCATCCTCTTCTTGATTTTGGGATGTTGCGTGAATGTGAGAATACCTCAATGGTTAATAGCTTTTACGGTTTGGGTTGGCCTCGATGACGAACCGATATCTTGGCAATGATAGCAAATGGTAACGGTTATGTCAAAAACGTCGTATAATATGAACGTTTTCGGGCCTATTACATAACGGCGAGCCGCGCGGGTTTGCGGTGCGTGGAAATGATTGGCATAATTATGCCTTAAATTTTATAAATATAATGATTATTTACAATGCTATTTAACGCACAGATAAATAAAATGACAGGCTTTGACCGATAAAACGCCAGAATCAGGAAGGGAGACGACATACCCATATGCTCTCCGACATCGAGATCGCAAGGTCCGTGAGGATGAAGGACATCGCCTCAGTGGCCGATGGCCTGGGGATAAGGCCGGAGGACGTGGAGCCGTACGGCAGGCATAAGGCCAAGATAGCGTTGGGGGCGGGGGGGCGCGAGGACGGCAGGCTGGTCCTCGTCACGGCCGTAAACCCGACGCCGGCGGGGGAGGGCAAGACCACGACCACCATAGGGCTATCCATGGCGCTGAACAGGATCGGGGCGAAGGCCGTCGCCGCCATCCGGGAGCCGTCCCTGGGGCCCGTGTTCGGCATGAAGGGCGGGGCTGCGGGCGGGGGTTACTCCCAGGTGCTGCCCATGGAGGACATTAACCTCCACTTCACCGGGGACCTGCACGCGGTGACCGCCGCCAACAACCTCCTGGCCGCGATGGTGGACAACCACATGCAGCAGGGCAACGCCCTGGCGATCGACCCGAGGCGAGTCGTTTGGAAAAGGTGCGTCGACATGAACGACAAGGCGCTCCGCGACGTGATCGTGGGTCTGGGCGGCAAGGCGAACGGCATGCCGAGGGAGGAAGGGTTCACCATAACCGCGGCCTCGGAGGTCATGGCGGTGCTATGCCTCGCGCAGGGGCTGGAGGACCTGAAGGGTAGGCTGGCGAGGATGATCGTCGGCCACGGCTATGACGACGGACCGATAACGGCCGGGGACCTCAGGGCCCAGGGCGCGTTGGCCCTCCTGCTCAAGGACGCGATCAAGCCCAACCTGGTCCAAACGACGGAAGGGACGCCCGCCCTGGTGCATGGAGGCCCGTTCGCCAACATCGCGCATGGGTGCAGCAGCGTTGCGGCCACGAAGATGGGGCTGAGGATCG
>WRCU01000085.1 GCA_009783805.1 Oscillospiraceae bacterium | reverse complement strand
CCCGAATGCGGACCCGCCCTCATTCGCGGGCTCCCCGCCCATAGCGGCCGCGGATTTTTCGGTCACTTCCTTTATGATGGCGTGCAGCGTGTCGCGCTGCCTGGCCAGCGCGTCCCGGTCGTCCGGCGCGCCCAGCAGGAAAGGCAGGTTCTCAATGAGCCCGGCCGGCACGTAAGGCAACGCCGCCATCTTGCGCGCCACCTGCTTGTCGCCCGTGTAGTAGGCCTCGTTGAGGGCGAAGACGACCTGGACCATGTTGAGGACGGCCTTGGTCACGAAGTGCGACGTGTATAAAAGGTCCCTGCGCTCCACCGCGTTCCGCGAGTACTCCCAGTGGTTCGCGAATTGGTTCATCATCCCGCCGAACCGCCTTATTATGCTTTCCTTCAAGGCCCTCGGGTAGGGGAACAGCGTCGCCCTCGTCCTCTCGATGAAGCGCGGCGGGTCCCACATAGGTATGACTATGCTTATCTCGCTCGCGTAGGTGAACGTGTAGTAGCCGTTGAACGTCCAGTTCTGGGCGGGCAGGATCTCGAACCTGCCCTCGAGGGTCTCGCGCACCCTGTCCAAGGCCCTTTCGTAGAGCCTCGTCGTCACCTCGACGTAGACCCCCTTGCGCTTGAATATATAGAACCCCCCGACGTGCTCGCTCACGTGGTCCTTCGTCACGATCGCCCAGCCGTCGTCCGCGAAGCCCTCAACGATCGCCTTTATCTCCTCATGCGGCTTGGGATCCGCGTAGTAGACGTAGACGTCTATGTCGGACATCCCGTCCTCCAGCCCCTTGGCGTGCGCCCCGGCGAGCGTTATCGTCATGTCGCCGTTGCCGGTGGCCTTCACCATCTCGACTATGTCGGTCATCTCCTCGTTACCAGCCCAATCGTACATCGCCCGGCCCCCCGTCCGCTTATTGCCTATCCACGTGATCCTTCAAAAACCTTAGGTACCTGCCGTACTTGTCCTCATAGAAGGCCCGCCTGGCCCCGTCGGGCGGCTCCGCCTCCCTGCCCCCCACCATCATGCGCGAGCATTCGCCCAGCCCGGCGTACGCCCCCTCGCCTACCGCGGCCATCATCGCGGCCCCCAAACATCCCGCCTCGTCCGGCAGGACGCCGGAATGGGCGGCCTCACGGCGATCCGCCCCATCCGGCGTGACCCCCATCCCGGGCCTTTCGCCCCCACCGGCCGCGCCCCCACCGGCCGCGCCCCCACCGGCCGCGACCTCCACGGCCAGCCCCGTCACGGCGCCGAGGATCCCGCGCCATAGGCGGCTCCCCGCCGCGCCGCCGGAGACGATCAGCCTGTCCGGCGCGATGCCCTCCCTTACGTACTCCTCCAGGATCAACCTGGCCTCGAACGCCACGCCCTCCATGATCGCCAGCGCGACGTCGTGCCTGTCGTGGCCCAGCGTCATGCCCCGCATGACCGCCTTCGCGCCCTCTGGGTGCCCGATGCCCGCCCCCGCGAGGTACGGCGCGACGAGGAGCCCTGAGGCCGACCCCATCCGGGACGCCGCCGCCTCGTCCATCTCCGCGTAGGAGCAGCCCGTCACGCCCCTCCACCACTTGAGCGCGGAGCCCGCGCTCACCAGCGAGGCCATGACCCCGTACTTCCCGCTCAGCGGGAACACGCCGGGCGCGAGGCGCGTCTTCGTGTACCTGAGCGAGTCGGCCATGGCCAGGATGACCCAGGTGGTCCCGGTGGCCGCCAGGACCTCGCCCTCCTCGCTGAGGCCGCATCCCATCGCGGCGCAGTACTGGTCGTGGGCCCCGCAGTATACCCGCACCGACTTGGGCAGGCCCAGCGCGGACGCCGCCGAACCGGTCAGCGTCCCGATGGGCGCCCCCGAAGGGACGATCTCGGGCAGCCTATCCTCCCCGATGCCCAAGAACCCGAGTATCCCCGCGTCCCATGCGCCGGTCCTGACGTCGGCCATCTGCCTCATCGCGGCGTTGGTCGGGTCTATGTAGTGGCGCCCCACCAGCTTATGGTTCACGTACTCGACCGTGGATACGAACGCCGCCGCCCCGCGGAACAGCTCGGGCTCATTCCTCCTGAGCCACGCGACCTTTGCCGCGTCCTGGACGGGGCTGGCCGGCCAGCCGGAGACCCTGTAGACCTCCTCTTCCCCGACGGCCCCGACGAGCTCCCCGCACTCCCTTTCGGCCCTGCGGTCCATCCAGGTCATGGCGGGGCACAGCGGGCCGTTCGCCCCGTCGACGGCGAGCATCGTGGCCCCCTGCGTGGAAAGGCTGATCGCCTCAACGGCCCCGCCCCCCACGGTCCTGACCGCGTCGCGGACCGACCCTATGACGGCGCCCCACCAATCTTCGGCGTTCTGCTCCACCCAACCTTCGCGCGGGAAGGAAAGGGGGTATTCCCGATAGCCCCTCCCGAGCGCCTTTCCGGCTCCGTCGACCAGCAAGGCCTTGGTGCCGGCCGTCCCCACGTCTATCCCCAGATAGGCCATCCGCCAGCCCCCATAAAAGTCATCGCCTCACGGCCCCTCATTAAGGCAGGTCCCACGGCATCGGGCCCATCCGGCCGTCAGGCCCCCAAGCCGAATATACGCGCCGCGTTCCCATGGAAGACCGCCCCCACCTCCGAGCGGCTCAGCCCCAGCCTTTCGGCCGCCCTCCTGAACGCCAGCAAAGTCTCATAAAGGAAGGTCGTCAAAGGCTCACCCTCCACCTCCCTCATGCTCGCGTCGCCGGAGACGTCGCCGTAGAGGCCCTTGGGTACCAAGTTCACGTACGCGCCGCCCTCCCCGACCCTGCGCATCCTCATGCGCGCTATGGGCATGTCCGACCCGTAGAGCACCCTCTCTGGGCCCACCGCCTCCAGGCAAGCCACCATGGCCGCGTCCAGCGTGTTGGCCGAGATGTCGAACAGCAGGTTGCGCGACTTTCCCAAGACCTCAAACGCCCCCACAAGGTCGGATGGCACGTAGGCCCGGCCTATGTGGGCCACGATGACCTTGGCGTCGGGGTAGAGCCGGTCGATCTCCATGAGCTGGGCCAGGTTCTCGGGGTCCCTCAGCCTGCCGGGCCTGGGCAGGTGGAGCACGACCGCCGCGCCGCGGCCGTTCGCGACCCTCAGGTGCCCATGGGGCAGGAAGTCGAGTATGCGGACCTCGCCTACGGGTATGTGCCCGGGCGCGTGCGAGGGGTACGGCTTTATGCCGGCGAACCCGGCCCCTAGCGCATCATCGACCATCCCCGGCCCGTCCCCGGGCGCCGTGCACAGGAGCGCCGGGGCCCCTATCCTAGCGGCGCCTTCCAGCACGTAGCCGTTCACCGCCTCCAGCCCCGCCAACGGGTGGCCCATAACGACGGGGACCACCCTCTTGCCGGGGAGCATCGCCGCGTAGTCGGCCATCAGGCCCTCGGCGGTGCACTCGTCGGCCACGCGCCTAGGCCATGAGGCGACGCCCGGCACTTCGTCCCGCCTCAGCAGCCTGGCGGGCCACAGGTGGGCGTGCGCGTCTATCAACTCTTCGGGCAGGAAATCCCTCAAGGCCGACGCATAGACCCGCGCGTCATGCGCTTCATGCAAGGCGGCCGCGTCGGAACGCCCCCCCTCGGCCCCATGGCCGGAAACGTCGGGCGCCGCCGTCCCCATATGCGCCGCCCTGCCATTAATCACCTTGGAAGGCCAGCCTGCATCCGTAGCCCACGGTCCCGTCCTCATTGGCCTGCGTCCGGATCACGCTCGCGTTGAGTATGACGTCCTTGCCGTTCAGGTTTAGGCTGACGTTAAGCAGCTGCCCTATGGCGAACCGCTCGGCGGGACCCTTTATCCCTATCCCGGAGGCGCTTATGTTGTCGGCCATGACGTGTATGGGCGGGTTGTAGACGAGCGTCTCCTTATTCTTATAGGAACCCTTCACCTTCGCGGGGGCCCCCAGCCTATACCTCATCGATCCCCGTATGCACCTCTCCTTCTTGCCGAAGAGCGCTATCTCCGTGGAGCTTATGCGGAAGTGCCGGATGGTGCCGCTGTACTCGACCGCGCCGCCGGGGAAGAGGATCAGCAGGCCGACCCTCCTGACGCCTTCGTCCAGCTTCAGGCTCTCCGCCACCGTGACGATCATGTCGCTCTGAAAGTGGTCCGTTATCGTGGTGTTCGCGACCATCGTCCCGGCCTCGTCGTAGATGATCACGGGGCAGTCCGTGTAGAGCGGCTTTTCCAAGGAACCGGCCATGCTGTCTTTGGCACCCCCGTATCCGCGGCAATTGCCATATATGGGTATATTCCGCCAAATATACCATGCCGGCGCGCAAAGGTGTATATAATCATGTGACCGGGCGTGACGGCCATGCGCGAAAATCGATCCCGGCCGCCCGACCACGCGAAGGGGGGATACCCAAAGATGGCGACAGTCGGCCTTCTCCCGCTGTACATATCGCTCTACGACGAAAAGGTGCCTTATCTGCGCCCCAGGCTGGAGCGCTTCTACTCCGACCTGGCGGGCATGCTGGAACTGCGCGGCCTGAAGGTCCTCCGCAGCCCTTTCTGCAGGGTCGAGCGCGAGTTCGCGGAGGCCATCGGCAGGTTCGAGGCCGAGGGCGCCCAGGCGCTGGTGACGGTCCACATGGCCTACTCGCCCTCACTGGAGTCCTCCGGGCCGCTCGCGCGGACCGAACTGCCGATCGTGGTGCTGGACGTCACGGAAACCCATGGCTTCGGGAGCGGCCAGGACCCCAGCGAGATCGAGTACTCCCATGGGATACACGGCGTCATGGACATGTGCAGCCTGCTCAGGCGCAATGGCAAGCGCTTCGCGATAGCCGCAGGCCACCCGGCCCACTCGGACGTGATCGACCGCGCCGTCGGCTACGTCAGGGCGGCCGTGGCCGCCTCCTCGCTGGGCGGCTCGAAAGTGGGCTCCATCGGCGGGCCCTTCGAGGGCATGGGCGACTTCGCCGTCAGCGACGGGGAGATGCTGGGCCGGTTCGGCGTCACGGTGATCCATGCGGGGTCCGCCGGCATCGGCGGCCTGCTGTCCTCCGTCACCGACGCGGAGATAGACTCGGAGATGGGACGCGACCTTAAGGAATACCGCGCGGTCGGCGCGATCCCGCCGGGGACGCACCGCGAGTCCCTGCGCAACGACCTGGCCGTCAGGCGTTGGCTGGAAGCCGAGGGCTTGTCCGCCTTCTCGGTGAACTTCCTGAAGGTGGGTCCGGAGACGGGCCTGACGACGATGCCTTTCTTGGAGGCATGCAAGGCCATGGCCCGCGGCGTCGGCTACGCCGGGGAGGGCGACGTGCTGACGGCCTCGTTCGTCGGCGCGCTTTCGGCCGGGTTCGGCGAGGTCTCGTTCGTGGAGGTGTTCTGCCCCGACTGGAAGGGCGGCACGCTGCTGCTCAGCCACATGGGGGAGGTGAACGCCTCGCTGACGGCCCGCAGGCCGGAGCTGCTCGAGAAGCCCTTCGTCTTCGGGGACGGCAGGAACCCGGTGGGCATCGGCGGCTGCCTCAAGGGCGGCGAGGCGGCCTTCGTGAACGTCTGCAAGGGCGCGGGCGGGTTCCGGCTCGTCATCTCCCCCGTCACCATGGCGGAGGAGGACGGAGATGGCTACGTCGGCTTGATCAGGGGCTGGATGAGGCCATGCAAGCCCGTGGGGCGCTTCCTGGAAGACCTGAGCCAAGCCGGCGCCACCCACCACAGCGCGCTGGCGTACGGGGCCCGGACGGATTCCCTGAGGTTCTTCGGCGAGCTGCTGGGCCTAGAGGTCGTGGAAATATGAAGGTGCCCTGTAAAGGCGAAAGGGCCGTCCGTCATCGGTAGCAATCGGCGAACGCCTCGCGGGTGATCTCGACGGCCCGCACCAGCCTGGCCGGGTCGCCGGCGCACGAGGTGATGTCGCGGAACGTGACCTCCAGCGGGCAGCCCCTCGCCGCGCGGACTGTCCTTTCCATGTGGGCCCTGAACGCGCCCTCGTCGAAGGTCGGCGTGGTCATGAGGACCGGGAAGGGCTTGCGGTGGTAGACGACCTTCCGGCCCCTGAGCATCTCCCCCATCCTCTCCTCCGCGCACCAGGGCGAGACGGAAAGCTTGCGCAGGTTCCCCATCCTCGACAGGCTGCCTTCCCAGAAGGCGTCCAAAGGCTCGCAGCACCCGAACGAGACCAGCCCGAACCTGTCCGTGACCTCCTTCGTGTATGAGAAGAGGAACTCGTCGAACATGGCGGGCGACAGCCCGACCGACTCCTGGGCGAGCGAGTAGCCCCATATGCCCGCCACGCCCCTGGGCCCGCCCGGACCCGCGGCGCCCGGCAGCTCGGTGCAGTACCCGCACGTGTCCTGGCTCACGTGGCCCGTGTCGCCGCCCGGCGTGACGACCCCGCTCGCGTCCAGCGCGTCGAGGTACGACAAAAAATCGTCGGTCAGGGCCCTCATCATCCTATGGAACAGCTCCGGGTGGTCCACCATCGAGGTGAACAGCGTCTCCATGGACATCATCTGTATGAGCGCGTGGCTGGGGCCGAACGTGATCGAGGGGAAGTCGGTGACGACGGGCAGCACGTCGCCTATCACGTCCGCGACGTCCGCGGCGTGCCTCCGCGTGGAAGATAGGTCGGCGTCCACGTGGCGGGTGGAGGGGCGGAAGACCCCGAAGTCCCTTTCCATGTCATCCACGGCGTGCCTGAACATGTAGCCCATGCTCCTGCTCCCGTCCGACGCGTCGGCGTGCTCGTACTCCGGCTTGTAGCCGAACGGCGTGAACCAGGTCTGGACCCCGACCGAGAAGGTCGCGGGCACGAACCGGTCGTCCCTGAAGGTCT
>WRCU01000084.1 GCA_009783805.1 Oscillospiraceae bacterium | reverse complement strand
TAACGCAGTATCGCATCCCTGTCCTCCCCGGCTTCCAAGCGGCACACCCCGTCCAGCACGGCCCCCGGCCCCCCCGCGGCTAATATCTCCCGCACGTCGCCGGGCTTGGGGTCACCGGCGTCGAACAGCATGGCCGCGGCTATGCCCATCGCCAGATGGTCGTTGCGTAAGCCGTGCTTACGGCATAGTCCCAAAGCCCCGATGAGCCTGTCATCGGGCGACAGCTTGCGCAGCGTGTCGTTGCCCACCCTTCTCACGGTGTCGTTCAAGGCCTTGTTGCCGAAGCGGGCGATAAGGTCCTCCGCGTGCAGGTACAACTCCGCGAAGTCCGCGCCGTATTCCTTGGACAGCGCGTAACCGACGCAGAGCATGGACTTGAGCACGGACAGCTGGACGTTCGGGTCCTCTATGGCCTCCCATATGAGCTCATGGCCGACGAGGTGGCCCAGGTAGGCCGTGAGGGCGTGTCCCATGTTGTGCACGTACAGCTTCCGCTTGATGTGGAAGTCGAAAGGCGCGTAGGGGAGCAGGTTCTTTATGGGGGGGACCGGGCCGACGATCGCATCGCCGTCCACGGGGAGCGAGCAGTACTCCTCGACGTAGACCCTAAGGGCGTTGCCGGCCTGCATCTCCGGGGTCATCACGGGGACCATCCTGCCGATGGAGGCCTCGACGAACCCCACGTCCGAGGATAGCCTGGCCTTGTCGCCCGCGTCGGCGAGGCAAGCCTCTATCAGGCCCTTCAGGTGCCTGTTCGCGCCGACCATGTTCTCGCACACGATTATGTTGAGCGGTTCCGGATTGCCGGAGGACCACCTGAGCGAGAGCCCCTTGGCCAGGGTCGATGCGATCCTCGGGAGTACGTTAACGCCCACGGCGGTGGCCATTACGGACGCGTCAGCGATCTCCGCCGCGACCGCGTCGGGATCGGAGCCGTCCACGCCGCGCACGTTCCCTACGCTTACCTCCCTCAACCCGCCCCCGCCGCATATGACGACCGGATACGCGCGGTCGGCGTTGAGCCTGCCTATGACCTCCATGTTCACGTCGACGAACGCGACCTCATACCCTGACTCGGAAAAAAGCTGGCCTATGAACCCCCGCCCTATATTGCCCGCGCCGTACATGACTGCCTTCTTCATTTTAAAATCCCCCCGCGCAGTGTCAGAGCCTCCATCCCAGGCCGGTCAGCCTGAGACCTCGGTGGCCCTCTTGATCCCCGGGTCCGTGAACACGTCGGAATCGTCCCGGCTGCGCGTGGAGAACTCCGAAACGATGGCCCCTTCCGGGCCTCCCTGGAACCAGTGGAGCGTGTCCGGGCGCAGCGTGTACTGCTCCCCTTCCGCCAGGGTCACCTCATGGAAGACGGTGAACGCCGATTCCCTGCCTTTGGGGACCCTTCCCTTTATGGGGCTAACGGGGGGGCCCTCGACGTATAGGTAGACGACGCCCTTGCGGCATCGGAAGGTCTCCTCCTTGCCCGGTTCGCCGCCGATCGGCGGGTGCCTGTGCTCCGGGCATACCTGCCATGGGAATAGGACGAGCTCCTTGGCGCAGCACCTGTCGGTGTTCACGTACGTGATGAGTTCCAATCCGACCTCACCCAGCGCCCCCAAGCCGAAGTCCGCCACCTCGACGCTTCCTTCCTCAGCCTCCGTGAGTGCGATCCCGGCCTCGCGCAGGCGCCTGAGCGTCTCTAGCCTCGCGCTGCCCAATTCCTTGGGAGTGAGCATACTTTCCGATCCCCCCTGCGTTCCTTTATGGGCCCTCACGCGCCCCAATCCCAAACCCCCGAGGCCGGCGCGTACGTTGACCCGTCGGCATGCCTGACGGCCGGGACCTCATGGCCCTCGATGAAGGACACCGTATCGGCAAAACCGCGTATGCCCGTGCTGGACCCCGGATGCATCACGCAGTGGGTCCCCACGGCGTTGGCCAGGACGGCGCATCGCGCCATATCCCAACCCTTGCTCAGGCCGGTGAGGAACCCGGAGACGAACGAGTCGCCCGCGCCCGTCGTGTCGACGGCCTTATATTGTGAGTATGTGGGGCAGACCAGCGCGCTGCGGGCGCCCTCGCCCTTTATCAGGCAGCCGTCGCCGCCGAGCTTGATCACCGCCGTGCCGACCCCCATAGCGAGGAACGCGTCCGCCATCGACTCGGGCTCATTCTCGCCGCTGAGCATCCTCGCCTCGTCCACGCTGGGCATGAAGAGGTCGATGTGCCCCATACATGGCCGCAGGAGGTCCATCCACCTGCCTTTGGCGTCCCAAGCCGTGTCCAGTACCGTCATCTTGCCCATGCCCTTCGCCCGCCTGAGTAGCTCCGCGCACTGCCCGCCGTCGAAGGTAGGCATGAGCATGGCCCCTGCCACGAAGACGACCCTGGATTCGGCGATCACCCCGAAGTCCACGTCGCCTATGGAGAAGAGCCCGTTCGCGCCGTAGCTGTGGAGGAAGGAGCGCTCACCCCCCGCCTCTATCAACGCGACGGAGGCCGAGGTGCTGGCTCCCCCGTCGGATACCAGACCCTTGGCGTCCACCCCCGCGTCGCGGAGGACCCCGGCCAGGAAGCCGCCGAACCCGTCCCTACCGGTCTTGCCTATGATGGCCACGCTAAGCCCCAGCCTGGCCATGTCGATCGCCGCGTTTGAGGCGCAGCCGCCGCTGAAGAGCTCTATCCTGTCCACCAGCCCCAGCTTGCCGCTCTCCGGCATTTCGGCGACCGTCCGCACGATCGTGTCGGCGACCAATATGCCCACGCAGCATACGTCATACGTCAAAGGCCCATCCCCCGCTCGCGTCCCCGTCACTTCATCTGCCTGTACAGGATGCCGTACGCGCCCAGCATCTCCTCGTTCCTGTCGTCGGCGAAGGAGAGGAGCCTCCGCTCTATGTCCTCGTAGTTGACCGACTTGTCCGCTATTATCTGCGACTCTATGGCGGCCATGCTGTTCCGCAGGTTGCCCCGCATCTCGCTGTATTCCCCGAAGTTTATGCCTTCCAGCTCGGGGTCCGAATAGTCGGGCCTGAACTCATACAGGTTCGAGGTGTAGAATTCCTTGAAATTATCGTCCTCATAGGAGAGGAGGCGCATGAGGTCTATGTTGAGGAAGGCGGTCTGGTAGGTTTGGATGTAGATCGGCTGGATGCCCGGCGTGTAGTGGACCTTGCCGTTCACGACCTCATAGTCCACGCCGCTCTCCCCGTACATCAGCAGGTCGTACGTGGACTGGGAGGAGAAGACCCACTCGATGAACTCGGCCACCTCCTTGCCCTTGGCGCTGTCCTTGTGGATGGCCAAAAAAATATTCGGGGTCGTGTGGTAGGCGGGCTGCTCCTTGTTGAGCGGGAAGACCTTCACATCGATGAGCCCCAAGGTCTCGCGCAGCATCCTGCTGACGCCGTCGATGCTGGTGACTATCGAGACCGTGCCGTTCGTCAGGAATTCGAAGAAAAGGTCGAGGTCCCGGACCAGCCCGTCCTTCGTCCAGGAGTCCACCATGGCCAGCGCCACCTTGAAGTCGTCCGTCAGGGGCCATATGACCGGGGTGGAGTTCGGCAGGTCTATCCTATGGGCGATGGGGAAGTGCGGGGTCACGTAGCCTTGTGACTGGCATATGGCCCTGAGGTTGATGGACGTCTGGTTCCCTGGGTATATGTCAGGCTCGGCGTCCTTGACGAGGCGCATGAACCGTTCGTAGTCCTGTATCGTGTTTATCTCGGCTACGCCGTACTTGTCCAGGTACTCGGCCTTGACGATCACGCATAGCTTGTTCGAGTAGGGGAAGTGCTTGGGTATGGCCATGACCGTTCCGGACCTGTCCCTCGCGTAGTCCAACTCATAGTCGTTGAGCCTCATGAAGAAGCTGGGCGCATGCTGCCTCAGTATGCCTTCCACGGGCAGGCTCAGCGTCTGGGGCTCCCCATCGGCCTCCGGCTGGTTGACGTAAAATAGGTCGATGGCGTTTTCGGCCAGGAACCCCTCACGCCCTTGGGCCCCCCCGCCCCACCTGAACACGGTCGCGTTGTCCTCGTCGTAGACCACGTTGACCGTTACGCCCCTCTCGCCGTAGTACCTTTCGACGAGCTTATTCAGGTTGTTCCTGTTCGCCTGGTTGGTATAGCCGGACGGTATGGCGAAGTTGAACGACGACGCCTCGTTTTTGCCGACTTCGCCGATACGGCCGCCGCCCAGGTCGTCCGTGGAGGCGGACGACCCCTCGGAGGAGATGCCGTACAGCAGGTCGGCCTCATCGTCGGCGCCGCAGGAGGCGAGCGCCATGAACGTCAGCAAGGCCGACAGCGCGTAGGCCATGGCCCTCACCGCCGCGCCGCGGCCCTTGTGACGTTCGGTCCTTGATATAGTGGTCAAATCATCGCCCCATGGTCATCATAGTCATAGCCGCGGCCTTATCGGCCGCGCGTCGCACGCCCGGGGACCGCGGATGGCCCGCGTCGCCCAATCAGAACTGCCTCTCGCTCTGCTTGACAGCGATCGGGCCCACCAGTGGCAGCTCTATCTGCTTGTAATTGTAAGCCATCACGATGACGTAGATGTAGAGCACGGCGAACGCGATGGAGACGAATAGGCCGATGAGCCAAAAGGCCCATGCGCCGCCCGTCAAAGGCAGATAAAGGGTGACGCCGTATATGCTGGGCCTGAGGGCGTAGACTATGATGGCGAAGACTATCGAGATCGCCGCCTGTACGACCCCTAGGGCCAGGGCCTGCACCGCGCTGAACTTCACGAACCTGCTCCCTTTCTCCATGAGGAACAGGACCAAGGGTATAGCCCAAGCCACGTAGCCTACGTAGGGTATCCAGGAGAAGGCCGCCATCGCAAGGTACATGAGCAGTACGAGGACGTTCGCGTCTAGGTTCAGCGACGACTTGTGTGGCTGGATCACTGTGGTTTTCATAAGGCGGGGCCTCCTTAGGGATGGGACCTTCGGTCCGATTAAAGCATTAAGGGCATATTACCGTAATATTGCAATTCGCGCAAGCACGGTCACGGCTTAATGTCCAGCTCCACCGCGACTTCCTTGCCCGCGGCCGACGAGCGGATGATCCCATCGACGATCGCCTGGTTGTAGACGGACTCTATCGTCGGGATCGGTGAGGGGGCCCCGTCCCTTACGGCCTCGATGAATGACTTGACCTTCAGGAAAAACCTGTCGTGCGACTCCTCGCGCATGGGTATGGGCGTCTCGCACATCTGGCCCGCAACGTCGCTGTATAGGTATATCGGGCCGATCGTCCCGTCCCAGGCGCCGCCCCAGCCGCTTCCCAGGCCGGCCGGCCTGATCTTGAGGCCGCCCTTCGAGCCGAAGAACATCGTGTCGCCGGTGGTGTCCATGTGCATGATCCACGACATGCGGAAGTCGAGCGCGATGCCGCCCTCGAGGCGGATCAGCGCGACCGAGAAGTCGTCCACCTCAAACTTGTCGTGCTCCTTGGAGTATAGGGGGTTCGTGCCGAACTTGTTCGCGGTGCAGGCCGAGACGGTCAGCGGCTTGGGATAGCCCAGGGCCGACATCACCATGTCCAGGGAGTAGCAGCCGATGTCGGCCAGGGCGCCGGCCCCGGCCTTGTCCTTCAGGATGAAGTTCCCGCCGGGCATGCCGCGCCTGCGGCCGCCGCCGGTCTGCACGTAGTATATGTCGCCCAGGACGCCGGACCCCACCACCTCGCGTATGAGGTTCATGTTCGGGTCGAACCTGGGCTGGAAGCCGACCATGAGGATCTTCCTCTTCTTCTTGGCCGTCTCGTACATCGCTATCGCATCGGTCAGGGTGACGCACATCGGCTTCTCGCACAGGACGTTGGCGTTCGCCTTGAGCGACTCGATGGAGCATTCGGCGTGGGTGGAGTTGTAGGTGCACACGCTCACGGCGTCGAGGCCCAGCGAGAGCAGGTCCGCGTTCTTTTCGAAGGCCTTGGCCTCCGGCATGCCCTTGCGGTCGAAGAAGGCCCGCGCCTTGCCGGGGATGATGTCCGAGCCGCCGACGATCTCGACCGTGTCTTCCAATCGCTTGTAGCAGTCGAAGTGCGCGCCGGCGATACCGCTGGTGCCGATTATGCCTACCTTGAGCTTCCCTTTCTTGGCCATGGATATACCCCCCGATATATGAATGCTTCCATCCCTTGCTCAGCGAACATTATCGCAAATACGCCGTATCAAGGCAAAGGCAAGTCAACCTAGCATGGGCGAGTCCGGGTCGGCCATCGCGGCCTTCAGGCCGGCGAAGTCCAGGTAGTCCTCGACGTACTGCTTCCTGACCAAGGCGGGGGGGACGAACTCATTGTACTTCGATATGACCTGCGCGTTGGGCGGTATGGGCAGCGCGTAAGGGTCGTGGCCGGATTCGGCTATCTCCCCGACCATCCTGGCCAGCTCGTCCCTCCCGCCTTTATGTGCGGCCTCCAGGTACATGCATGAGTCCCATTGCATCTTGCTCCTCACGCCCCGGGCGCGCAGCGCGAAGTGCAGGGCCGCCAGCTGCCGGGTCCCTATCCAAGGGAAAATCGCATACTTTATGTCGGACAGGGGGGTAACCACGTTCCGCAGTATGCCGCTGTTCCCGGTGACGTACCGGATCTCCGCGAGGCGCTCCGCGCAGCTTTCGCTCAGGTAGGGGTAGGACTCGCCCGACAGGAGCACCTTGCGCATCATCCTGACGAGCGCCGTGTGCAGCTCGAACTCGAAGTCGACGTTCCAGTCGACCACGGAGACACCCTCGACCCGCCTCACGAAGATCACCTTGGCCCCCTTGTTCACCTCGAGCGTCTCCCAAGTCATGCCGGCGAGGGCGAACCGCATGCCCGGGGGGTAGATTTTGTCCACCGTCCCTATCGATCGGCCCTCCTCCTTCAC
>WRCU01000083.1 GCA_009783805.1 Oscillospiraceae bacterium | reverse complement strand
GCCCTGGAGCACGCGAACGACGGGAGGGGCCCGAAGTACGTCTTCTACATAAAGGCCGGCGGCGAATGGGTCGGCTGGGTGCACGTGAAGGTATACTATTCCATACGCTGCCGCCACGACGGGCAGATAGGCTACATGATCGACGACGAGAAGAACCGCAACCGCGGCTACGCGACGAAGGCGCTGCTTGCGCTTAGGCCGTTCCTGCGGAGGTGCGGCTTTAAGAAGGTCCTGATCAACACGGACATCGACAACCCGCCCTCACGCCGCGTATGCGAGAAGGTCGGCGCCAGGCTGGTGGAGGTGTTCGACACGCCGACATGGACGGGCATCTACGCCCAGGGGCAGCGGCAAGGATGCAAGTACGAATGGGATGTAGGGGGTGAATAAGCCATGAAGGATAAGTTCGTCTATTCCCTGCCTAAGAACGGCTATGAGGAATGGAACAACAACCCGGAAATATTCATGTTGAATCGCATGGAGCCCCATGTGGACGTAGTGCCTTTTGACGATGAAAGGCAGGCCCAAACGGGCGGCAAGAAGGACTCATCGAGTTATCTGAGCCTAAACGGCGCATGGAAGTTTCGCCTTGTGGATAGGCCGGCCGACAGGGACCGCTCATTCATCAGGCCCGATTTCGATCGGACCGGCTGGGCCGACATCACCGTCCCCGGCCATTGGCAGACGCAGGGCCATGACTATCCCCAATACACGAACGTCAGGTATCCATGGGAGGCGCACGACCCTATATCGCCGCCTTTCGCGCCGGAAAACTATAATCCGGTGGGCAGCTATATAAGGGGCTTCACCGTCCCGGACGCCTGGGAAGGCAAGCCCGTTTATCTGAGCTTCCAGGGGGTGGAGTCCGCCTTCTACGTTTGGGTCAATGGGGACATGGTCGGTTACAGCGAGGACTCATTTACGCCCGCCGAGTTTGACGTAACCCCTTATCTGCGGAAAGGCGAAAACGTATTGGCGGTGGAGGTCTTCCGCTGGTGCGACGGGAGCTGGATGGAGGATCAGGATTTTTTCAGGCTTTCAGGCATTTTCAGGGACGTCTAACTATATTCCAAACCCGGCATGCATATCAGGGATTTCACCGCAATAACCGAATTGGACGCGGATTACCGCCATTCCTTCCTTCATGTCCGGACCATGATGGAAAATTATTATGGGGAAGACGCGGAGATCATCCTATCAGCGGAGCTCCACGACAACGAAGGCAGGGTCATAGGCAGCGAGTCCCGACGCCAAGGCGCCTCAGACAGCGAATGCGGCCTTACGCTTTACGTGGAGGACCCACTTAAGTGGAGCGCTGAGGAGCCGAATCTGTATACCCTTGTCCTAAGGCTTTCGAATGCGGGCAATGAGACCCTGGAGATACTCCGGAGCAGGGTAGGGTTCAGGCGATTTGAGATAAAAGGCAATACCATGCTCATTAACGGAAGGCGGATACTATTTAAGGGCATAAACCGGCATGAGTGGGACGCCGCCAAAGGCAGGGCCATAGATGAGGCCGACATGCGCGGGGATATAATGCTGATGAAGCGTTGCAACATAAACGCCGTACGCACGTCGCACTACCCCAACGCCCAGGAATGGTATGACCTTTGCGACGCCTACGGCATCTACGTGATGGACGAGGCGAACGTCGAGACCCACGGCACATGGCGGTATGGGCAGGTCGCGGAGGAATGGGACAACGTCCCCGGCGGCAAGCCATGGTGGCGCGAGGCGGCTGTCGACAGGGCAAGGACGATGGTCGGGCGCGATAAAAACCATCCATCGATCATCATCTGGTCCCTAGGCAATGAGTCCTGGGGCGGCGATAACTTCATTAAGATGCACGATTTCATCCGAGATACCGACCCTACCCGTCCGGTCCACTATGAGGGCGTGTACCACCATAGGCCGTCCAACGCCGCCAGTGACATGGAAAGCCAGATGTACACCTCCCCGCAGGCGCTGGAGGTCTTTGCCATGGGCAATCACGGAAAGCCCATCATCCTATGCGAGCATAGCCATGGCACGGGCAATTCCGTGGGGAACTTGAAAAAATACTGCGAACTCTTTGACAGGATAGGGCATATCCAAGGCGGCTTCATATGGGATTGGAAGGACAAGGCACTATTGTGGAAGACACGGGAGGGAAAGGATTTTTACGCCATCGGCGGTGATTTCGGGGACCATCCCAACGACTCGAATGACGGCTGCAATGGGATGCTGCTGGCAAGCGGCGTACCGAAGCCGCAATACCATGAGGTCAAGCGCTGCTACCAAAATATCCGTTTTTCATGCGCGGATATCGCCAAATGCGAGTTTACCGTCCATAACCGCTATCTTTTTATAGGGCTTGGCGGCAACTACCGTTTGGCTTGGACGGTCGAGGGTAACGGCGTAGCCGTTGCGTCAGGCATCCTGCCGCTTACGGCCGGGCCGGGGCAGTCCGAATCCGTGCGTATCCCATATAAGGCCCCGGAATCCTGCATGGCTGGGGCCGAATATTGGGTGACGCTCAGCGCCGTCTTGGCAAAGGATTTGCCCTGGTCGGAGGAAGGCTTCGAGGTAGCGTTCGACCAGTTCAGGCTGCCTATATATAAATTGGAAATCCCTAATCGCAAGGTTAGCGGAGACGAGATAAAAGTCAGCGAGGATGACGGCAGCCTTACGGTCAGCGTTGATGGCATCGAGGCCGTCTTTTGCAAGGCCAGCGGCGGCCTTACGGGATATGGGAAGGACGCGAACTACCTTAAGACGCCTCTGGAGCCCTATTTTTGGCGTGCGCCCAACGACAATGACCGGCGCTCGCAATACGAGCGTCGCTGCGGCCTATGGCGCAGCGCGGGCAAGGATCGCAGGTTATTGAGCCTTTCATGGCATCGCGCAGGCAATGCCTTAATGGTCCAAGCAAAGTACATGATCCCGACCAACCCTTTCAGCGAATGCGCGGTTGACTATGCCTTCGGCTCTGGCGGCGAGATGCGGGTAACCATGTGCCTGTCGCCTGGGGAGGGGCTTTCCGAGCTGCCCGCGGTGGGCATGATGGCTACCCTGGACAAGGGCTTCGACCGGCTAAAATGGTTTGGCATGGGTCCGTATGACACTTACTGGGACCGTGATCAGGGTGGCAGGCTAGGCCTATATGAAGGGTTTGTGGCGGACCAATTCGTCGGGTTCCCCCGCAACCAGGAATGCGGGAATAGGACGGGCGTCCGCTACGCCGCCCTATCGTCGGCCAAAGGGTCGCTTCGGATAGACGGCGCGCCGGTATTGGAGGTTTCCGCGCTGCCGTACACCCCCGAGGAGATCTGCTCTGAGATCCATCCGCACAAGCTTCATGAACCCCGGCATACCGCGCTGCGGATAAACTATCGGCAGACGGGCATCGGCGGGGACGTCTGCTGGGGCGACAAGGCGGTCGCCCATCCGGAATACGTGCTCCATGCGAACAGGGTATATACCTACTCATTTAAGCTGACGGCGCAATAGGCGTAAAAGGGGATGCGATGATGAAGAGGATTGCCAACGACCGCGCATTGTGCGATGGGATGAAAGGCCACAACTACGGGTTGCCGGATTGCATGAAATTCATCCTGGAATGCGTAGGGCACGGCGATAAGCCCGATTTTTGGGACATCGCCGCGGTCACCGGGGATACCGTCGCTCAGGTATATAACCGCAATCTGACTACCTATTGCGAATATTGCGTATCAGGATACCTGGCGGGGCCAGAGCACATAGGATATGTCTTCGATACGCTAGGCTATGGCCATGGTTACGTCACAGCCGCACAGCTCAACGCCGAAAGCGACAAATACATACGTAAAATCGTAGCGATGATTGACAGCGGCATTCCCGTACTCGTCAAAACGAATATACGCGACATTCGCGATTGGAACTCCGATGTGGGTACCCATTGCCTGATCGTCGGATATGACCGCGGAGGACAGCTCGTTAAGCTGCTGGTCGGCGGTTCTGAAACGGTGGATTGCCTTATAACAGGCGAAAATAAAATGGACTTGATATTCATAGGCGAAAAGCGGCGTGAAGTCACGCTGGAGGAGCTTTACATAGAAGCAATGCAAAAGATGACGCATTGGCTGACCTTGCCGGAGCGTGACGGCCTATACTTCGGCGCGGCGGCTTTCCGCGCGTGGGCCGATGACATAGATGCCGGGCGATTTGCCGACGAAGGGATCCCGATATGGGATAACTACGGCGTTTATGTATGTAACCTAGCCACAAGCGGCGGGGAGCCGACCTACATATTCAAGAAGCTTGCCGACATGGATCAAAAGTATTCGTACTTGATTCCGTTGGGTGAAAAAATCCAAAAGTTATTACCCGCAGAATCACCAACAGGCGGAAGAAGTCTGTTGTGGATGCAATTAGAGGAGCTCGGCGGCGGTATGTCTCAGAGCGGCGCGATGGATGAGGGTAAATTCAAGGCGACTATGCGCGATATAGGGAAGCGCGCGAAAATCGCCGGAGCCCTACGGGACTATGCGGGACGGCTTGACCAAGTAACGAGACTGCTGGAGGATGGCTCAGCTTGCCCTGCCTGAGCGCAGCCTCCTCCACGTCCCGAATCCCCTGTCGGCGCACTCCCTGATCGATATGGGGTGGAACCCTATAAGCCCCGCGTAGAGCGTGTCATTGAGCGGCGCCTTCCATTTCACGGGCACACCGCCCTCCGACAACATCGCACCCAGGACCGACCCGACGGTAGCGCCGTTGCAATCCGTGTCCCAGCCGCCCAGGACGGCCGTGGAAAGCGTGAGGTCGTAGTCGCCCCTCCCGTAGACGAGCGCCGCCGCGCACAGCGCCGTGTTATTGACCGCGTGCACGCACGGGTATCTATTAAAGGCCGCCCATACCTTGCGGAGCAGGCCCATTTGGCCGTCGGCCTCCTCCGCGTATGAAACGGCCAGCCTGACGGCCTCGCAGAGCCGCGACCGCTCCGGCACGAAAGCCAGGCCGGCTTCCACCGCCTCCCTCGGGTCGTCCGTCGCGAATGCGGCCGATATCATCGCCGCCGCCATCATGGCCGCGTACACGCCGTTGCGCGTGCATGAAAACGTCGCGTCCCGGTACGCTAGGGTCGCCGCGAGCTCCGGGTCGCCCGCGGCCGCGTACGCGTAGGAGTCCGCGCGTATCCTCGCCCCGACGCCCTCGCGCATGGGGTTGAGGTGCCGCCTCACGTACTCCGCCCTGTCCCCGAAGTCCGCCGGCCTCTCCTCGGTATGCGACGTCACGTTGGCGAAGTTCAAGTAGGCCTGCGTCTCGGAGACGCATACATTGCCGTACGGGAGCAGGCGATGCCACATCCTGCCCACGTCCCACCGGTCGAACGACCCGTTGTGCCTTTCCATCATCAGGAGGCCGTAGACCGTGTACATGACGTCGTCGTCCTGCTCCATGCATTCGATCCTGCCCCTTAGGCTCCCGACATCGTTCACCCTCAGCCCGTAGAGCGCCTCGGCCCGCGACTCGGCGGGGACGTAGCCCGCGACCGGGTACGCGTCCGCCCCCTTAAACCACTTATACGCGTTGTCGCAGCCCATGGAGCCGTCAAGCGTGTACATGAACCCCTTGGTTTCCAACGGCTTGCCCAAGGCGCAGCCGACGCACCGCGAGACCCACGCCCCCCTGATGCGCTCCCTGACCTCGTCCTCCCCCTTGCCGGCGAACGCCTCCTTTATCCTGGCCAGGACCCCGGCGCGGCCCTTCGGCGCCTCGGCCATTATCGCGTCGAGATCGTCCGGCTCTACGTATGGGTACCCTTCCATGGGCCTCAGCTTTTTCAGGCCCTCGTAGACGCCCATGACCTCAACGTCGGTCTGCGCGGCCGCCAGCCTCCCGGCGAACCCCGTTACGTCGCAGCCCTCTCCGGCGCTTTGTGCGATCTCCTCGGCCACCAGTTTCCTTATGGGATCCCAACCGGCCATGACAGGCCTCCCTTCGCGGGCTTTGCCTAATGCCGCACGCCCCACGGATATCGATCACGAAGAATGATATCATATGGGCTAAGGAGTTCGGCGAAAGTAATAAAGGGGTAATCCGAAGCATGAAAAAGCAACTGGACTTCAACATACAATTTTCTAACCTGTGGACGCGCGAGAGCTTTCCCAATTGCCTGGCGGGGGTGCACGCCTTCCTCGAAGGGCTGGGGAGCGACGTTCCGCGCCACTGCGACCCGAAGGGCGAAAATGCGAGGGTGTGCTTCGGCTGCGGCGGCTGCGGCGACCCTGAACCGGTTTCGGTGTATTTTTGCCTGTTCGACACCATGTGCGGACGGAGCGCCGTGCGCCTGCGCTATGACGGCACCCTGACGAGGATGGCGGGGATGATAGGCGACTCGGCGGACTGGTCAGGCAAGTGCGCCGTGGACTACACGACGGACTTCCTTTTCGGGTTCACCGGCTACGGCTACCGGAAGGTGACCGACCCCAGCTCATTCGTCGGCGAGGCCATGGCTTCCATAGACGCGGGCAAGCCCGTCATCGCCGAATCCAAGGCGGACGGCGGGGGGTTCATCGCCGTCACCGGCTACGACGGCGGCGAGGCCATCCGGTCATACTATGCCGTCGATCAAGGCGAGAATCGGCGCGAGTTAATTATAGAGAACATGCCATATGACGGTTTCAAGGCGCTGTACTTTATCGGCGACAGGGCCGACCCACGCCATACCCTCAGGGACGGATTGGAACGCATTAGGCTCGTAATGGAAAACAACGCCGAAGAGCGGGTATGGGACAAAGGCATCGAACAAATCAATAGGCTATTGATCAACCCCACGGACGAGGAATATAGCAAGACCGACCCTGATAATTTTAAGGAATTGCAAAAGCGCTTTGCCGACACTACGGTCAATCGTTTCAACAACCATACGTTCAGCGTGC
>WRCU01000082.1 GCA_009783805.1 Oscillospiraceae bacterium | reverse complement strand
GCGTACACCTCCTCCGCGGACTTCATGTATTTGAGCGTCCCCGGCTCCACGTAGAAGAGCCTCTCTATGCGGGATAGGGTGGACTCGCTTGCGCGCAGCCAGTCGGCGTAGGCCTTCATCCTGTCCAGGTATGAGTCGTTGCCCCTCATATCCAGCTCGGCGACCATGTCGCCCGGCCTTATGGGGACGACGGTCCCGGTGGGGTTCACGTAGAAGCGGGAGTTGCTCTCGATGATCGCCAGGATGTCATCGGCCCCGGATATCCCATTGATGTCCGTATGGGTGGAGGCGATGCTCACCTTGGACTTCAGGGAAGGGCCGTACTCGATGGGGTCGAAGCTGAAGTAATTTTTGAAGGCCGAGGAGAATCCGTCCCCGTTCCTATCTAAAATGCCCAGGATGCTGAGGCACATCCGGTTGATCTCGGCGTTCGTCGCGTCGGTGCGGTAGAAGATCAGGTCGTAGTATTCGGCGCTGACGGCGATGGGGATGCCGTTCCTGTCGTATATGTTGCCGCGCGGCGCCATCAGCTCCCTTTGGCTCAGGTTCTTGGTGTTCGACTCCTTGACGTACCTATCGGTGTTCACGAGCTGCAGGTCTATGAGGCGTGACACTATCATGATGAAGAGCAGCGCCCAAAGCAGTGAGAGGATGGCGAACCTGTTCTTTAGAATCCCCAGCATGGCGCGCGTTCCCCCCCCCCGCTCCGACGGGCCTTTGCATCCGCCTTCGGCCGTTCGGCCGATATGCTCCATGGCTTTATCTTATAGGGTTAGGGGGGGGGTGCGCAACGCTATTGCATATATTATTATACATAATATAATGCAAAATATGCAACAAGGAGGCGGATGGATGATCATTGCATTGGACTTCATGAGCGAGTCGCCGATCTACATGCAGATCAGGAACCAGATAGTCATGGGCATAGCCAGCGGCAGGATAGCCGACGGCGAGAGGCTCCCGACGATCAGGGCCATGGCGAATGAGGCGGGCGTGAACATGATGACGGTGAACAAGGCGTACGCCTTGCTGAAGGGCGAAGGCTACATACGCACGGAACGCAGGGTCGGCGCCGTGGCCTGCGCCGGCGGGATCCCGGATGGGAAGGCGGCGGGGAGGCTGGCGGACAGCCTGAGGCTCCTCATATCCGAGGCGGCGCACCTAGGGTTGGGCGAGGCGGAGTTCATGGGGGTCTGCGCCTCCATCTTCGACGGGATGCGCGCGGGGGCCGGCGCAAGGGTGGCTGGGGGGGAAGCTGGGACCGATGGCGAGGCCGAAGGCGGGAAGGGGTGCGGATGATGGATCCCATAATTAATGCGGTTTTGCTCGCCTGCGTGTATCCGGTGCTGCCGATCATGTACTTCATCCTCAGGAACGAGAGCAGGCCGAAGAAGAACGTCATCCTAGGCGTGACGGTTCCCCTGGACCATAGGGAGGACGCGGGCGTCGCCGCCATATGCAAGGGGTACAGGAGGGCGCTTGCGGCCGCGTCCGCCGCCTTGGCCGTCGTGCCGGCGGCCGCGTTCCTGACGGGGTCGTTTTCCGCGGCCCTCACATTGCTGCTCTCATGGCTGCTCGCGGCCATCGTCGCGCCTTTCCTCGTGTACGCCGCCTACCATAGGAGGCTCCGCGCGCTGAAGGGGGCCGGGGGCTGGCGGAGCGGGTCGGACGGCGCGCTCATGGTGGACACCAAGGTCTCGGTCGCCCCGATGGAGCCCGTGGCCAAGTGGCTGTTCGCCATACCGGTGGCAGTCTCGCTGGCGCCCGTCACCCATGCGGCCTTGTCGGGGGCCGAGCCGTATATGGTCGCCCTATACGGGACCATGGCCCTCCTCGTCATCCTCTTCTGCGCGCTGAACGGGATCTTCTACTCGCAGCGGTCCGAGATGGTGGACGGGGACACGACGCTCACGATGGCGCTCACTGCCATCAGGAGGAGGAACTGGCATAGGCTATGGCTCATGATGGCTTGGCTGACGGGCCTCTACAACGTGGGGTTATGGGCGGTGGGCGGCGGCGCCGCGGGGATCCTCATCGTCACCGCGGCCTACGCGGCCGCGCTGATCATCTTCTCGGTCATGATAGAGTTCAGGGTCAGGGGGTTTCAGGAAAGGCTGACCGCCGAGAGCGGCAAGGGAAGCTACGTGGACAGCGACGCGCACTGGATCGTCGGCATGTTCTACCATAACCCGAACGACAGGCGCCTCATCGTCAACAGCAGGATAGGGGTCAACGCGACCGTGAACCTCGCGAAGCCGGTCGGCATGGTCATAATGGCCGTCTCAGTCATCGCGCTACTCGCGATGCCGTTCTTCGGGCTATGGCTCATGGCCGAGGAGGCCACGCCCATCCGCGTCGAGCTCCATGCGCAGGCGCTTTCCGTGCACCATACCGGGAAGGTCTTCGAGCTCGCGTACGGCGAAGTCGAGGAAGTGGCGGTGATGGAATCGTTGCCCGCCGCCTCAAAGGTATGGGGGACGAACCTGGGCACGCTTTACAAAGGCAGGTTCGAGGTGGCGGGGATAGGCGGCGCGACGCTGTGCCTCAACCCGAAGGCGCCGCCCTACATTCTCCTTCGGGCCGGCGGGGAGAGCTACCTGTTCAACTTGGGTGACGATTCCGGGACGAGGGGGCTGGCCTCCGCCATCGAGGCGGCGCTGGGCGGCGCCCCCCCGCGATGAGCGGCGCGCGGCGGCAAGGCGTCCATGGGAACCGCGGCCGGATGGTATAATGCGCGTAGGCTCTCCCGACGAAAGGAAGGTGCATCATATGGAAGGTTGCGCGGATGGCGGCGGGTTCCTGCGGGAGGCCGTGGATACGCCGGTCGGCAGGCTGGAGTGCCTCATCGCCGGGGGGCGCCTGCTGGGGCTGCGCTACGCCGATGGGGGCGAGGGCGCCGAGGCATGCGGCGGTTCCGGCGAACCCGCGCAAAAGGGCGCCTCGCTGGAGCTGGGGACGCGCAGGCGCGGGGAGAAGGACGCGGACGTACTCCTGCGGCTGCGCAGGCAGCTGGGCGAATACTTCTCGGGCAGGCTCAGGGCCTTCGACCTTCCGATCAGGCTATGCGGCACGCCGTTTCGGATCGAGGTTTGGAAGGGCCTCCTAAAAATCCCATACGGATCGTCGTCCACATACTCCGGGATAGCCGCGGGCATGGGAAGGCCTACGGCTTGCAGGGCCGTGGGGCAGGCGAACCACGCGAACCCCATATCGATAGTCGTCCCGTGCCACAGGGTGATCGGGTCCGACGGCGGTTTGAGGGGGTATGCGGGCGGATTGGAAGCTAAGAGGGCGCTGTTGGCGCTGGAGTCGGAAGCCCCGTCGCGCAAAGGCGGGCCCAAGCGTTGAGCGGCCGGGCGAAAAGGACGCCGCCCATATTAGGATGCCACCTCTCGGCGGGCATGGGCTACGTCGCGATGGCCGAGGCGGCCTTGGGCATCGGAGCGGGGACGTTCCAGTACTTCTCCAGGAACCCGAGGGGTCGGGGGGTCAGGCCCATGGACTCGGAGGACGCGAAGGGGCTCGTGAGGCTGGCCGCCGAAAGGGGCATGGGCCCCATACTGGCCCACGCCCCTTACATATACAACCTATGCTCCGCGGACCCGCACGTGAGGGACTACACGAAGGGGTACATACGCGAGGACCTGGCCAGGCTGGAGCTCATGCAGGGCAGCCTGTACGTCCTCCACCCCGGCAGCCATGTCGGGCAGGGGGCGGACGCGGCCATAGGCATGATCGCATCGGCGCTGGACGAGGTGCTCTCCGAAGGGTTCACGACCAAGGTCCTGCTCGAAACCATGTCCGGGAAGGGTACCGAGGTGGGGGGGCGCTTCGGTGAGCTGCGGGCGATAATGGACGCCATGACGTGGGGAGGGAAGGTCGGGCTGTGCCTCGACACATGCCACGCCTATGACGCGGGGTATGACATGGTCGGCATGATGGGCGCGGTGCTGAGCGAGCTGGACGACGCGGTGGGCCTGGGCAGGCTTTCGGCCGTCCACGTCAACGACAGCAAGAACGGCTTGGGCTGTAGGAAGGACCGGCACGAAAGGATAGGGGAGGGAACCATGGGGGCCGCCTTCTTCGGCGCCCTGATCGCGGAGCCCGCCTTCAGTGGCCTGCCCATGGTCCTGGAGACTCCCAACGACATGGGCGGGTACGCCAGGGAGATCAGCCTGTTGAAGGGGATGGCCGACGTCGGGGATTGACCCGCTTCGCGCGGGTCAACCGCGCTGCGCCCGCGATGACGGACCTAGGGATGACGGGCCGGATCATTCGCCTTACTCATGACGGCAGATAAAGGGTCGTTGCGGCTCGCCCGGTCATAGGCCGGGGACGCCGCCGACCGTACGCCCTATGTCCTCGCTGAGGACCGCGCCGCTGACCACGTCGCACACATAGGAGCCTTCATGCAGTGAGCCGTCGCCGCCCGTCCATTGGCACCGGACGTATAAGGTGCCCTCGCCCAGCCACCCCAGCGCACCAAAGAAAGGGTCGGGCCTGAAGTCGCGCCGGGTCTCTAGGTAAGCCTCCGGCTTGGGCAAAGTGACCTCGCGGAAGTCCGGGACGGACAGGATGACCGCATCGCCTTCGAGCCTGCCGACGTAGGTGAAGGCCACGTAACCGGATTCGGGCGACCAGAGGACCGCCTTCTCGTAGACGCCCGGTAGGGACTCCCACATAAGGTCCCCCGACGAGGCGTCCCCGATCAGTATGGCGTCCGCATAGAACAGCCCCCCGCCGTAGTCCTCGAATCCCCTGGCGCTGACCGCGTAAACGCCGTCCGGCGAGGAGGCCATGCTCAGCGTCGCCCAGATCAGGCCGGAAAGCTCGTCCGCGCCTAGCAGGCGAAACTCCCCGTTCCATGACTCCAGCGCCGACGATAGGTCCCTGTACGCGCCTTCCGAGTCGGTCCCGTCCGCGGCGGGCCTATACAGCCCTACCAGGTCGACGCCCAACGCGAAGGAGACCGCGCTTTCGCCGTCCAGCCGCATCCCGCCGAGTATCCCGCATAAAAGTGGGATCACCCTCGGGCCCGCGTTCAATAGGACGCTATACTCATACGCGCGGCCCGCGCATGCCTCGGTGACGGAAGGGTAGAGCTCGGGCCGCCCCGGACCCCACGGACCGTCGAGGGTTCCGGCGATGGACCCGATGAAGTATAGGAAGGCCGGGTCGGAGCTGTCGCCCGAGTCGCCGCCGTCCTCCGTGGGGTCAGCCGAGGCCGTCCCCCCGGCTCCGTCCACCGGGCCGTCCGTGCGGTCAGCGACGCCGCCGTTCGGGTCGGGCGTGACCGCCGAACCCCCGTCCCCCGATCCCGGCCCCGCCGTAAGGCCTTGCCACGGGCCGCCGTCCCCGGCCCCGCCCGCGGTCGCCATGAACGCCAGGAAGGCGGCGATGCAGACGGCGACCGTGAGCACGAAGGCATGGGCCTTGATCCTGGACCTCGGTCTATTAAAGCCGTCGCCGCTGCCTGGCATATATGGGCCCCTCCCCGACCATTCTAGCGCATGCGGGGCAGGCCCGCATGATAAATGGTTGGGTCCATGGTAAGATAGGCCAAACAGCAAGCAATCCAATCAAAGGTGGGAGAGCCATGTTCTGCCCCAGTTGCGGAAAGCAGTTAGAGGAGGGCGCGAAGTTCTGCCCTTCCTGCGGAAAAACCACCGAAAGCAAGGACAAAGCGTCGGGGGCCGCGGGTCAGCCGGCACAGGGGACGCAAGCCCAAAATCAACCCATGGCGCAGCAGCCCATGGCTCAGCCCATGGCCCAGCCCATGGCGCAGCAACCCACGTATCAGCAGCCGTACCAGCAACAGCAGGCGTTCGGTCAGCAGGCGCGGCAGCAGCCCATGCCGCCGCCTATGAGGACCTCGCCCTTGCAGGTGCCGTCCGTCCCGCCGCCCCCGATGGGCCGCCAACCGGCCCAACCCCAGGCAAACCCGACGGGCTCGGGCCAATTGCAATGGCAGGCCCAAATGCCGGCGCACATGCAGGCGGCCCCAAGGAAGAAAGGGAACCACATGGCCATCGCCATCGCCGGGGTGGCCCTGGTCCTGGTGGCCTGCGTCGTGCTCGTGATATTCGTCTTCATGGGTGGGGACAGCCAGGAGGAGGTCCTTTCCAAGTATATGGAGGCCGCCTCGCGCCAGGATTTCAAGGCGAGGTTCAAGTACGCCATCTATGACAGCGAGAAGGTCATAAATGAGATCGTGAGGACTTCGGGCTTCAGCGGTGAGAAGGAGTTCAACGAATGGCTGTACTCATACTGCGGATGCAGGGACATGTGGGACCTGTATGACCAGTATAACCGGAACACCGTGGCCGAGAACGCGGCGATCTACGGTTCCGGATACACGACGCAGACGACGGTCACGAACGTTAAGGTATACGACACCCAATCCGTGGCCGACCTGAAGAGGGAGATCATCGGGCTCGGGTATAACGTGGGCTTCAACATGCGCAACATCCTGGACGTGGACAAGATAACCGACATCGCCATATACGAAGTCAAGGTGACGATCAAGGGAAGCAAGGACGAGGAGGTCGTCGAGACGGAGATACACATGGGGAAGATGGGCGGCAAATGGTACGTGATCGACGATATCGAGTACTACCATTACAGCAGCCTCCTCGTGCCGTATTAAAGGGCGGCAGGGCGGCCGGCTGAGCGGACGGGGGGACCCAGCGTTGAGGATAGGGTTTACGGGCGCCGGCAACATGGGTTCGGCGATGGTTAGGGGAATGTTATCCAAAGGGGCGGTCCGCGGCCGCGACGTCTCCGTCTGGGACGCCCTGCCTGGCAGGGCGGAAGCCCTGGCCGCGGAGCTCGGCATAGTCAGCCGCGGGTCGAACCTGGAGGTGATCGGTTGCAGCGACTTGGTCTTCGTGGCGGTGAAGCCCGACCAGGTCTGGGGCTTCCT
>WRCU01000081.1 GCA_009783805.1 Oscillospiraceae bacterium | reverse complement strand
GGTTTATACGGGGCCTGGCCGGCGGGCGGGGAAGCCGCATGAGCCGAGGGCGTGTACGGGGAGGGAAGGCCGGGCAAGGCCGCGCCTGCGCCGCGCGCTGTCGGCCGCGCTGGCGGCGGCCCTGCTGGCCTTGGCGTCGCCGGCGGCGGGCCTCGGGACGTTCCCCGACGTGCGCCAAGGCGACTGGTTCCACCCATATGTGGAGGCCCTCGCCGCGGACGGGAGGGGCATCGTGTCCGGATACGGTTCCGGCAACTTCGGGCCATACGACCACCTGCTCAAGGCGCAGTTCATCACCATGCTGGTCAGGCTCGCGGGCCATGATGGCCTGCGCTACTACTCCGGCTACGTCGGCAAGGCCCTGGAGCTGGGGTTCGTGGACGAGGGGGACTTGGCGGGGCTGGACAGGCCCATTGACAGGGGGGCCATGATCAAGATGGCCGTCAGGTACGTCGAGTGGACGGGGGAGGCCGCGTCGGGCTACGAAGCCTATGAGCGGAAGGTCGCCGACTACGGGAAGGTAGCCGAGGGGCATAGGGAGTACGTGCTCAAGGCGTATGCGATGGGCATAGCCGAGGGCGGGCCCGGGGGCTTCAACGCCGCGGGCCTGACGAGCCGCGCGGCGGCCTGCAAGGTGATCATGACCTTGATCTACCCGCCGCTTAGGTCGGACAAGGTGCTGAGCGCGGGGGGATACCATTACTTCAGGGGCTACTCGATCAGGGTGGAGGACGGCCGGTCCCCTCTGGCCTACGGATCCGACGACCTGCAGGCCAATGAGGAGGTCTGCTTCTACGTCAGACTGCTGATGCCTTTCGAAACCCAACTGGACAGGCTGCGCGAGGCGCTCGACTCGAAGTTCGGCGACGAGTTCGCCGAACCGATCGTCGCGCTCGTGGCCAGCAAGGACAGGGTGCACCCGCCGCTGTTCGGCACGTTCGACGCGCCCGGCGGCAGGCTGATCGTCGTCATCTCTGGCGAGGGCGCCATGGTCACGTCCGTCCACGTCTTCATGAAAAAATAGCAAAGGGGGCGCGGCGCCTGCCATGGGCATACAAAGCGCATTCGGACGCAGCCTCATCCCGATCGCGGCGGCCACCCTTCTGGCCGCGCCGTCCCTCGCCCAGCAGGCGCAGGCGGCCACGGCGGCGCCCGGGCTGGGCGCGGAGGCCATGGCGATCATCGCCGAGGCGAACGAGGAGATAAGCTCGCTTTTCGGCTTCGAAGGGTACTACGCGGAAAGGAACGCGCACGGCCTGGCGATCGACGAAGGAGGGATCCTGGGGCGCACCATGTTCGTCTACGGCGAGCCGCACGGCTACAACCCCGCCAACGGCCTGTGCAGGTACTCCGGCTACAGCCTGAACGGCAACGCCTACCCGAACGACGCCTACCCGCCGGACTCATGGTCGGTCGTCCGGCACTTCGAGGAGTGGGCCTGGGTCTCGGAGCCCGCCAAGAAGGTGGTCGACGGCGGGGATGGCTACGACGCGGAGGTCGCGTCGTCGGAGATACTCAGGAAGATGCTGCTGCAGAGCCAGTTCGACGGCTTCGCCAAGAGGGCGGACGGGGTGAGCCCGGTGGGCGACCTGTACCTCGAGAACATCGTGATAGGGATAGGGATGAAGTACGGCGGGCAAAAGAAGTCGAACGGCACGGAGCTGCTGAGCGGGGCCTACGCGATGACCACGCCGGGCGGGTTCGGCGCGGCCGGCTATGCGATCCCGTGGCACGTCTACACCCACGTGATCCAGCCGCCGACCAGGAGGGGGTGGGGGCTGGGCGTGCTCCTCCACAAGACGGAGGTCTCATACTTCTACGTCACCGTCCCCATCGCGCCGTTCGAGTACTGCGCGGGCGGGGAGAAGGCGCCCGGGGGCGGGGCCCAAGGCGCGCAGCCGGCCGTGCCGGCCGCGTCGTCCGCGTCGTCGGGCTGGTCGCCGGAGAGCCCGGGCCATGCGGCCGCCAGCCAATACGCGGACGGCCCCTTCGCCGGGGCGGCGGACTATGCGCTGACGCCGCCCGCCATGGCGGACGAAAGGCGCGTCACGTGGGTAGAGTACCGGTTCGCGGGGTATGACGGCCGCCGTATGCCCATATATGAGCGCAGGGAGTTCCAGGCGGAGCTGCTAGTGACGGACAGGGCGGACAGATCCGCGATGAAGTCGGGGTACGGGCTTTCCCTGGAAGTCGAGACGCGCATATGGCACGACTACGACTACCCTTCCTCCTTCGTCGGGGTGCAGGAGGTCAGGGCGTACTTCCCCGAGAGCTCATACGCCCACGCCGTCAAGCTGGTTCCCGACCATCCGGCGGGCAGCCTGTCGAACGTATGGCGGCTGCCCGAGAGCCCCCTGTCCGTATTGGGCGAAAGGAGGCACTACGTGCCGGTGCGCTTCCCGGACGGCAAGGACTACGTCGTCCTTACGGCGGCCCTGTACGCATGGGCGCCGGGGGGCTGGATGCGGGGGTCCGCGACCGTGGCGGTGCGCGTCGAGGGCAGCATGTATGACGACGACTACATGGTCAGGCGATGAGGGGCGGCGCATGGCCGCGGCCCTCGGGGCCGGCGATGGGGGGCCGCCCTACTCCACCTCCACCAGCCTGCAATGGACGAGCATGCGCGAGTCGTCGGTGGAGTACTCGCAGGTGGAGAGCGTCACAATCCTGTCGGAGACGTCCGGGGAGACCGCCGTCCTGACGCTGGATAGGCCGACGATGTAGTCCAGGTACTCACGGAACCTCGCGTCGCCCCCGAAGGAGATCCTATAGACGGGCGACGAAGGGTCAGAGACATAGGCCGAGAAGACCTCCAGCCTATAAGTGGCCACCGGGGTGTATAGGACGAGGAACTTGTTTGCGTCATAAAACCATTGCTTGGTGAAGTCGGTGAGCTTGGAGAACATCGTCCCGTCGCGCATGTTGTGGCCGTAGACTATCGTGTTCCTGTCCGTGAAGCCCGGGGCGTTCCTATAGTCCATGAATATCGAGCCGGCCCTGCGGCTCTCCCCCCGGAAGGTGGTGCGCAGGTACTGCTCGTTGTCGACGCCCCGCACGACGGGGTAGTTTATCGCCGTCCACGGCATCTCGATCCATCCGATCACGTCCTCGTTGATCTGTTTGAGCAGCGCGAAGTTGATGACGCCCTTGGATATTATGTACGGGTTCGTGTAGCCGGACCCGCCTTCGCCCCCTTCGGGGCTGGCGCCGGGCTCCGAGTCGGGGCCGCCGCCGTCCCCGTCCACGCCGCCGGTCCCGTCGGCGACGGTCGGGGACTCGCCGGACGGGGTCCGGGTATGGCCCGCGTCGGACGGCGTCCCCTGCGGCCGGCCCCCGTCCGATCGGTCGGAACCGGGGCTGAGCGTCACCTCGGCCGTCTGCGGCCGGTCCGAAGGCGGCTGCAGGAAGACGAGGTCGTACAGGTCCTTGTACTCGTCGTCCGCACCTTTATAGTCCAGGTATATGAATAGGATGTTCAGGCCCGAGAAGAGGAACAGCGCGATGAAGAAGGCGAGCAGGCATACCCATATCACGCTTTGCCTGCGGGCCTTCCGCGCCTCGGCGACGGCGGCTATGGCCTCGGCTACGATCCCGCCCGCCCTGGGCCTGGGCCCCGCGCCGGCGTCGGGCGCGGCCGCCGCGGCCTTGCCCTTGCCTTCGCCCATCGCCCCGGGCCTGGGATCCGCCTCGCCGCCCATGCCGCCGCCACCCCCTCGCCGCCGCGCCTGGGACCTTGGGGTCCGCGCGGCGCCCGCCTCCCTTATGTTATAATGACCGGCATCCTTGTTCAAGGCGGGCTCGGGCCGTAGCCTGGCCATGGCCCCTGACCGAAGGCCGTGGCTCAGCCATGGCCGCACCCGACCCGTGGCCCAGCCATGGCCCCGGGCCGGGCAATCCTTATAGGCTGGGGGCGTCATGGGCGCGGAAGATCTTGCCGGCTTCACCTGGTTCATCGCCGTCGCGTCCTTGGCCGCCATGGCGGCCATGCTATACGCGCTCAAGGCGCGCTCGGCGCGGGGGGCGTATTGGGACGTCAGGCTGGGGGGCGGCAAGCCCGCGCCGGCCCTCAGGGGCGGGGAGGCCGCGGCGCTGGCGGCCCTCATCGCGGCGGCCTTCATATTCAGGCTCATAATGGCCGCGAACGTGGAAGGGCACTCCATCGACATCGGGACCTTCAGGGCGTGGTCCTCACTCTCCGCCAACGACCTTCCGGGCTTCTACTCCGGGGGGTTCTTCGCCGACTACCCACCGCTCTACGTCTACGTGCTGGCCGCGATAGGGAAGGTGGCCGAATTCTTGGGCCTCAGCCCGGGCGGGCACGCCTTCCTGCTTAAGCTGCCGAACCTCGCGGCGGACCTGGCGGCCGCCTATATAATATATAAGGTCGCACGGGGCGGCTCGGCCTCGCACAGAACCTCGCTCATCCTGTCGGCCGCGTACGCGTTCAACCCCATGGTCTTCATGAACAGCGCCATGTGGGGGCAGATAGAATCCTTATTCACGCTGTGCCTGGTCGGGGCGGTATACGCGGCGGCCAAGGGCAGGTACGTATCATGCGGGGCCCTATACGCGGCATTGGTCCTGACGAAGCCGCAAGGCATAATTTTCCTCCCGGCCGCGTTCTTCCTGCTCCTATACAGGGCCGAGTGGAAAGGGACGGCCAAGGCGCTGGCCTCCGCGGCGGTCACGGCCGGGGCGGCCATACTGCCGTTCTCGCTGAGGGGCGGCGGGGTGGCCTGGCTCATCAGCCTATACAAGGACACGCTCTCCCAATACGCCTACGCGTCCGTGAATGCGCCGAACCTGCCCGCGGCGCTGGGGGGCAACTGGAAGCCGTCCTCCGATGCGATGCTTCTGCTGAGCTATGACGCGTGGGGCTACGCGTTCATCTGCGCGGCGGTGGCGGCCGTGGCGTACATGTTCCGCAAGGGGCGGGATCGGGCCCATTCGGGGACGCTGGCCTTCGGCGCGTCCGCCTTCCTGATCGCGTGCGTCTTCATGACGAACGTGAAGATCCACGAAAGGTACATATACCCGATAGCCATCCTGCTGCTCATCCTGTTCATACGGATCGGCGACAGGCGGCTGGCCGCGCTGTACGCCGGGTTCACGCTGACGGGGACCTTGAATTTGGCCGACGTGCTGACGCGCTCCTACGTCGGCGACTACCACATCCCTTCGGACGACCCGCTGCTCCTCGCGCTGTCCTATGTGAACCTGGCCTTGTTCGCGCTGCTCGCATGGACGCTCCATGACATATACGTCAAAGACAGGGTCATGCCGTTCGCCAAGGTCCGGGGCGGGAGAGGCCGGGCCATGGGCGGATCCGGGCCGGCCGACCCACGCAAGGGCGGAGCCGGGCCGGCCGAGGAGGCCTCGAAATCCGCCTCCCCGCCCCCGAGATCCGCCGCCTTGGCGCTAAAGGCCGAGGACGGCCATGCGGCCGAGGAGGCCTCGAAATCCGCCTCCCCGCCCCCGAAAGCCGTCGCCTCGCCCCACAAGGCCGAGCGACGGTCCGCCGCGTCGGCCTTAAAAGCTTCCGCCTCCGCACCCCCGAAGGCCGTCGGCGCCGCCTCCAGGCCGCGCCTCGCGTCGCGGGCCGACTACGCCGCCATGGCGGCGCTCACGGCCCTGGCCGTAACGCTGGGCCTGCTCAACCTAGGCTCGACCCAAGCCCCGGAGACGGGCTGGGCCCCCTCCCAGGCGGGAGACTACGCGGTCTTCGACCTCGGGGCCGAGCAGGAGGTCTCGGAGATCAGGGTCTTCTACGGCGTGAACCAGCGGGCGTACGACGAGGGATCGTACTCGTTCTCATATATGGGCGCCGACGGGGAGTACGAGCGGTTCGCGGGCTCGGCGAGGGACTACGTGAAGACGCTCAAGTGGGCCAAGGTCCCCGCCGGGGTGACGGCCAGGTACATAAGGATGGAGGCGGACTCGCCCGGGGCCATGGTGAACGAGGTGGCCTTCGTGCGGGGCGACGGCCTGGGTCTCATCAAGGGCGTCACGGTCTCGGAGGGCCGGTCCAGCCCGGGCGGCAGGGGCGCGCCGGGCAACCTGGCCGACGAGCAGGGCAAGGCGCCGCTGAGGCCGACCTTCATGCATGAGTCGTACTTCGACGAGATCTACCACGCCAGGACGGCCTATGAGTACCTAAACGGCATAGACCCGTACGAGACGACCCACCCGCCGCTGGGCAAGCTGCTCATCTCGCTGGGCACCCTGGCCTTCGGTATGAACCCGTTCGGGTGGCGCGTGGTGGGCGCGCTCTTCGGGGCCGCGCTGGTGCCGCTCATGTACCTGTTCGCGCTCAAGGTGTTCGGCAAGGGCATATACGGCTTCCTCGCCGCGGCATTCATGCTCACGGACTTCATGCGCTTCACGCAGTCCAGGATAGCCACCATCGACGTGTACGGCGTCTTCTTCATCGTGGCCATGTACTACTTCATGTTCGACTACTTCGCCAAAAGGCCCCATGAGCTGGGCTACAAGGCCTCGCTCAGGGCGCTGGCGCTCAGCGGCCTATGCTTCGGCCTCGGCGCGGCGTCCAAGTGGATCGTCATCTACGGCGGCGCGGGCCTGGCGCTCCTCTTCGCCGCGTCCCAGCTGAGGATGCGGGGCGAGTACAAAACCCTTGCGCGCAGGCGGGAGCTGGCCAAGTCGGACTGGGCCGGCGACTACGCGGAACGGTACGTCAAGAGGACGCACCTTTGGTGCCTCGCGTTCTTCGCCGCGGTCCCCCTGACGGTCTACGTCGCGTCTTACGTCCCGTACATGGCGGGCGACCCCGGCCACTCCCTGGGCGACGTGGCCGCGAACCAGTCGGGCATGCTCTCGTACCACGCGAACATCGAGGCCACGCACCCGTTCTCTTCGGACTGGTGGGAATGGCCCATCATGGCCAGGCCGCTCTTCTACTACACCGAGCAG
>WRCU01000080.1 GCA_009783805.1 Oscillospiraceae bacterium | reverse complement strand
TGGTGGCTCTTGTTGAGCTCGGTCTGCTGCAGGTGGATCACCGGGGAGACCGCCCCCAGCCTCTCTATCCAAGGGTATGGGTCCCTCTGGTCGGGGTGCGGCGCGTGGCCGACGTCTAGGCAGACCCCGAACGGGACTCCGCCGCCGCCGTTCACCATGTCCAGTATGGCCAGCGTGTCCTCGATCGTGTTGGCCATCTCCCTGGGCACCGACATCGGCTCGAATATCACGGACTCATAGCCCAGCCTCGTCGCATGGGCCACGAGCTCCCTCCACCCCTTCACGCCTTCCTCCAGGACCGCCTGCCTTTTCGCGGGGTCGTCGTAGGTGCCGAAGGTCATGATCCCGAAGTGCGACCCACCTGTCTTCGCCCCCAGCCTGGCGCCGATCTCGAGGAACTCCTTGAACCACGCGAGCCAAAATCGCCGGGCCTCCGCGTCCGGGTTCAATAGGTGGTTCACCCTCGTATACGAGCACGTGAAAACAGAGTCGACGGATATGCCGTACTCCTCGGTGCTCCTCTTTATCCTGCCCACCTGGTCGTCCAGGTATCCCTTCGGCCAGAAAGGGTTTATGAGGTCGGCGACCAGCTGGACGCTCCTAAGGCCCAGGTCCTCGCCCACGATCCTCGCCCACGCCTCCGGCTCTATGTACCTGTTCACCGCGAACCCCAGATTTATCCCCAACGTCAGGTCCATGCCCATTGCGCCCCCTTTTCCGATTTATGCGTCTAAGCCGCGGCCGCGGTCACCCGACTGTCATGATGCGCTCCGGCCTATGGTCGTAGGCTATCCTCCCGCCCTTGGGGACGGTCAGGAATTCGCAGTCCGGCCAAACCCCGTCCACGAGCATGTCGATCAGCCTCGAGTCGCCGCGCAGGACCTCCAATGCCTTGCCTTCCTTCTCTGCGATGGCCATGGCCTCCCCTTCCAGGCTCCTTATCCCGGGCACGTCTATGTATACGACGCTCTCGCCCTTCCGCTCCGGATGCAGCGTCTCCCATAGGTAGGCGGCGTTCTCCTCGCCGTACCTCTCCACGAGCTCCGCGTACTCGGCCCCGAACCCGGTATCCCTAGGTCCGTCGCCGGAATCCCTGACGACGGCCGTGCCGCGCTCCATGTAGCCGGTCGAACACCACTCGCTGCTGAGCCGATCGCCGAAGGCTTCCCTGAACCTGCCGTTCGAGCCCATGAAGATGGCGCAGCAGTCATGGGCCCTGGGGATAATCAGGTCATACCTGTCGCTCCCGATCCCCAGCAGCCCGTTCCCGCATAGGGCGAACCCCATGATGACGGCGTCGTACGCGCCCTCGACGCCGTCCAGCACCTTCCTTATATACCTGTTCAGGAAGGCGGAGTCGTTGTGCGCCCCCTTCGGCGTGAAAACGACGTCCACCACGTTCGGGGAACCGGCTATCGCCCTGCACGCCTCGCGGGTGAATACCTCACAGCATACCAGCATCAGCTTCATGCTCGCTCCCGATTTATTAGACTATTGCCAAGGATATTAATGCCGCTTAGTAAAAAAGGCGACGGCAGGCCTCAGGCGAAGGCGAACATCAGCGCGACGCCGGGCAGCGCCGCGGCCATGCCGACCAGCTTGACGTACAGGACCGCCTTGTCCTTCCTGTACTTCGCGATCTCCTCCGCCTCCGTGTAGATCTCGGCGTCGTAGCCGAACCGCTCCTCCCAGCCCAAGGCCCTGACGATCGCCTTCGCCGCGAACACGACCGCGGCCCCGGCCACTATCAAGGCTGAGCCTATGACGTACAAAGCCATATGCGCGTCCCCATCCGTGGTCCTCTATCCGCATGGGCCAAACCCCGAACGGGCCTTGGCACGCGGACCCAATGGGGATATTAGCATAAGCGCGAAAAAACCGCCACCGCCGCCCAACCCCGATAAGGGGCGGGACATGCGTGGCGGTCATATGACCGGCGTGCCGCTTTCGGCCTTAGGCGTCAGTCATCCTTCCTGCAGCAGGAAGGCTTTACCTTTAAAAGATACCATGCGACGGGAACGGCGACCACGAAGATCCCCAGGATTATCATGAGCGCTATGAAGAGGTCCTTCTTCCTGTTCTTCTTTCCCAACGCCTTCATGTCTTTCTTGATTTCCTTGAGGACATCGTCGGAATTCATGGCGGCTCCTTGTGATCGTTTTATTTATCGGTTATGTACGGTTTGAAGATAGCATACGGCCATATGGGGGTCAATTACGGAACCGTTATAGTTTCATGGTCCGACTGTTTCATAGGCCCCGCATGGCATCCGCCACGTCGACGTCGCCCACGGCCCCTATGGCCGTGAACGAGGCCGCGTCCTTGCGCAACAGCCCGCGCGCCAGGCCCTCGACGTCCCCGCGCGTCACCGACTCGATGGCCGAGATGACCTCCCCGTGGGTCCTTACCCTGCGGTTGACGGCCTCCGCCTTCCCGTTGCCGAGCATCCTCCCCTCCATGCATTCCAGTCCCAGCAGGTAGCCTCCCTTAAGCTGCTCGGCAGCCGTCCGCAGCTCCTCGTCCTTGACGCCCCCACCGACGACGTCGCCGATCTCATCGGAGACGACGTCCAGCACCTGGCGCAGCCTGTCCGGCTTGACGGCCCCGTAAACGGTGAACAGCCCCGCATCCCTGTATGAGGACACATAGGAGTAGATGGAGTAGGCGAGGCCCAAATCCTCCCTGACCCTTTGGGTCAGCCTGGAACCCATGCTGCCTCCAATCACGTTGCTTAGGACCGCCAAGGCGAAGGCTTCGTCCACCCCGGACGGCACCCCGGGGAAGCCCAGGCAGAAGTGCGTCTGTTCCGTGTCCTTCTCCCTCACCGACCTCGCCGGCCTGTAGCGGATGGGGTCGGCCCCAGCCAAAGGCGCCGCGCGGCCCGCCATCATCCCGAAATGGCGTTCGGCCTCCCCGACGATGGCCTCCTCGTCGAAATCGCCCGCCACCGATATGACCGTCCCGCCGGCCGTATACCAGTCATCGACGTGGCCCAGCATGGCGGCCCTGCCTATGGCCGACAGGCTCCCCTCCGTGCCGAGCACGGGGTAACCTAGGGGGTCGCCCTCCCAGACGGAGAACGTGTGCAGGTCATGGACCAACTCCTCGGGCGTATCCTCATACATGCCGATTTCGTCGAGGATCACATTCCTTTCCGTCACGATGTCCTTCTCCCCGAACCGGGAGTTAAGGTATATGTCGGATAGGACGTCGAGCGAGACGCCCAGGTGCTCGCCGAGCGTCCTCGCGTAGTAGCAGGTGCACTCCTTGCACGTGAAGGCGTTGATCTGCCCGCCCGTCCTGTCGATGGCGACCGCTATCTCCCTTGCGTCCCTCCGTGCCGTGCCCTTGAACATCATGTGCTCGATGAAGTGTGAGACCCCGTTCAACGCCGGGGTCTCATGCCTCGATCCGACGGCGGCCCATACGCCCACGGAGACGGACCGCGATTGCGGGACCTTCTCATGGATGAGCCTAATGCCGTTGCCTAAGGTCGCTATGACGTGCGTTTCGGACTCGACCTCCGAGCGGATCACTCGTCCTTGCCCCGATTCCTGTTCCCATAGAACTTCGGCGCGCTCTCGCGGTCGCCGCTGGAATAAAGCTTCCCGCTCCCGGACTTGGGCTGGCCGCCGCCGCCATCGCGACCGCCGCCGCCTTCGCGGCTCCCGCCGCCGCCTTCGCGGTTCCCGCCGCCTTCGCGACCGCCGCCGCCTTCGCGGCCACCGCCGCCTTCGCGGCCACCGCCGCCGTTCGAACCGAACCGGCCGGGCCTTCCGCCCCTGTCCCTATCGCCGCCGAAGCTTCTGGGGCCCCTGTCGCGCCCCCCGGACGGACGGCCTTGGCGCGGGTCCTCCCCATCGTCGGGGAACTCGTCCGGCCACATGGCCTCCCTCCTGGACAGGTTGATCCTGCCCTGCCCATCAACCTCTATGACCTTCACCATAACCTCATCGCCTATGGCGACGACGTCCTCAACCGTCTCCACCCTGGTCCTGTCGAGCTTGGAGATGTGGACCATGCCTTCCTTTCCGGGCAGGAACTCGACGAACGCCCCGAAGTTCATGATCCTCACGACCTTGCCCGTATAGGAATCCCCGACCTCGACCTCCTTCACTATCCCCTTTATGATGTCCAGGGCCTTCTGGCCGGCCTCCGGGTCCACGTAAAGGATGTAGACGCGGCCGTCGTCCTCTATGTCTATCTTAACGCCCGTCTCGGCTATGATCCTGTTGATAATCTTGCCGCCGGGGCCTATGACCTCCCTGATCTTGTCCGGCAGGATCTCGAAGCGGATGATCTTCGGGGCGTAGACGGAAAGCTCGGCCCTAGGCTCGGCGATCGTGCCGCGCATGACGCCGTCCAGGATCTCCAGCCGGCCTTTCCTGGTCATCTCGAACGCCTGCCTGATCACCTCACGGCTGAGCCCGTCGACCTTGATGTCCATTTGGATGGCCGTGATCCCGTCCTTGGTCCCCGCCACCTTGAAGTCCATGTCGCCGTAGAAGTCCTCTATGCCCTGTATATCCATGAAGACCCTGAACCGATCCGGATCATCCGCGTCCATGACCAGCCCCGCGGATATGCCGGCGACCGGCGACTTGATGGGGACCCCGGCGTCCATGAGCGCCAGCGTACTCGCGCAGACGCTGCCCTGCGAGGTCGAACCGTTGGACATGAGTATCTCGGAGACGAGCCGTATCGTGTAGGGGAAGGCCTCCTCGTCGGGTATGACGGGCAGCAGCGCCCTCTCGGCCAAGGCCCCGTGGCCTATCTCCCGCCTGCCGGGACCCCTGGAGGTCCTGGCCTCCCCGACGCTGTACGACGGGAAATTGTAGTGGTGGAGGTACCTCTTGGACTCGTCCTTGTCTATCCCGTCCAGCTGCTGGGCCTCACTCATCGACCCTAGCGTGACGGACGTCATGACCTGCGTCTGGCCCCTCTGGAACAGCGCGGACCCGTGCGCCCTCGGCAGTACGCTGACCATGGCCCCCAACGGGCGTATCTCGTCCAGCGAGCGGCCGTCGACCCTCCTGCCCTCCTCGAGCAGGTATTCCCTGACCACCGCCTTCTCGAGCTTGTGCACGGCCTCGCCGATCGCCGCCCCCATATCCGGGAAGGAGGGCAGCATGGCGTCCATGGCCGCCTTCGTCAGATCGGCCACCTTGGCGTCCCTGTCGCGCTTGTCGGTGGCCAGCACCGCCTCCCTCATCCTTTGGTAGGCGGCTTCCTTGACCCCTTCGTAGATCGGTTCCGGGACGTCGCGGACCTCATACGAAAATTTGGCCTTCCCGACCTCGGCGACTATGCCCTCTATGAAGCCTATGATCCCGCGTATCTCTTCATGCCCCAGCTCGATGGCCCTCAGCATGGTCTCCTCCGAGACCTCGTCCGCGCCGGCCTCGATCATCATTATCCTGTCCTTCGTGCCCGCGAGCGTCACGTACATGGCGCCCTGGTCCCTCTGCGCCTCATTGGGGTTCACTATGACCTCCCCGTCCACCAGGCCGAGGACGACCCCGCCTATCGGGCCTTTGAAGGGGATGTCGGAGATGCTCAGCGCCACCGAGGTCCCCATCATGGCGGCGACCTCCGGCGAGTTGTCCTGGTCGGTGGACATCACGGTGTTCACCACGACCACGTCGTTCCTCATGTCCTTGGGAAAGAGGGGCCTTATAGGCCTGTCTATGACCCTAGAGGTGAGGATAGCCTTCTCGGAGGGGCGTCCCTCACGCCTCGGCCACCCGCCCGGGATCTTGCCGGCCGCGTAGTGCTTCTCCTCGTAGTCCACGCTGAGCGGGAAGTAGTCTATCCCATCCCTCGGCTTCGTCGAGGCCGTCGCCGTCGACACGACGACCGTGTCGCCGTACCTGACCAGGCAGGCCCCGTTCGCCAGTTGCGCCAAGTCGCCCGTCTCGACCACCAAAAGCCGGCCGGCCAGCATCATCTCATGCTTCATGCAAAAAATACCCCCAAACCTATATTTAACCATACGGAAGGCCGAGGGATCGTAGGCTGTAGACTTTATGCCAACCCCACCTTATGAGGCGGCCTTGGCCCAAAGTCTACCTACTACATATCCCCTGGCCCTGCCGGACGATCCGAAACGAAAGGGGCCGCCATACCGAGCGGTACGGCAACCCCCAAGGGCCTATCTCCTGATCTTCAGCTTGCCTATGATGTCCCTGTACCTCTCCACGTCTATCTTGCTAAGGTACGCCAGGAGCCCCCTCCTCTGCCCGACCATCTTGAGGAGGCCGCGCCTGGAGTGGTGGTCCTTCTTGTGGATTTTCAGGTGCTCATTAAGGTGGTTGATCCTTGCGGTAAGGATGGCTATCTGCACCTCCGGCGAGCCGGTGTCGCTCTCATGCAGCTTGTACTGCATGATGATGCCTTGCTTCGCTTCCTTCTCCATTTATACGTTCCTCCCGATTTTTGAACGCCAAAGGCACAGTAACGGTCGGAGATTCCGTGGGCGGCGCTAGGATGCCCGCGCTGACGCGGCATGCGACGCCTCTTACCGAGCCGAAGGCTTTTTATCCATGGCATACTAGCATATGCGCGGCCCGATGTAAATAGCCTGGCCATGCGCGTTGCCGCCCCCCCGTCATTATGGTATATTCTCGGCGTTATGCGGATCGCCTAGCGAGGCTTCCGACGGAAAACGCAAAGGGAAAGGTATGTATGGGTGATAACGGGACCGCCGATGGCAAGGACCCCTCTGAGGGGACGGTCATGAAGGGCGATGAAAGGATAGGCGAGGTGCAGGGGCCGGTGCAGGGGCCGGCGCAGGGGCCGATACAGGGGCCGGTACAGGGGCCGGCGCAGAGGCCGATGCAGGGTCCGGCGCAGGGGCCGGCGCAGGGGCCGGTGCAGGGGCCGGCGCAGGGGCCGGCGCAGAGGCCGATACAGGGGCCGATGCAGGGGCCGATACAGGGGCC
>WRCU01000079.1 GCA_009783805.1 Oscillospiraceae bacterium | reverse complement strand
GGCGGCGCTTGGGCGGCGGTCCCTCACCCGTTCGCCAGTCCGTATATGGCGGCCATGTCACCGCCGTCCAGGACCTTGAACGTCCCTATCCTGCGCGTGCCGCGGAAGGCGCATCTGTCGGCGAGCTCCTTCAAAACGTCGTCGCCTTGCCGGCCGATCCCCAGTTCCGTGAAGTTGGTCGGCATCCCGATGGACCTGAAATATTTGAGGGTCGCGCCTATCCCCCCCCTGGCGGCCTCGCCGTCGTCGGGGAGCGCCAAGCCCCAGACCTTGCGGCCGAAACGAGCGAAGCGGGCCACGTCCGCCGAAAGGCAATACTCGGCCCAGGCGCCCCACATGGTGGATAGGCTGGCCCCGTGCGCCACGTCGAACATGCCGCTGAGCTCGTGGCCCAATTGGTGGACGGCGAAGTCCATGCCCCCGCCCAAACCGGTCAACCCGTTGTGCGAGAGGCTCCCGCACCACATGACCTCGCTCATCGCCGCGTAGTCGCCATCATCCGCGTAGGCCGCGACGCCGTTCCTCACCGTGACCCTCAGCACGGCCTCGGCTATCTCGTCGGTCGTCTCATTGGACCTATCCTTGGCGAAGTAGCGGTCCATCGTGTGCATCATGATGTCCACGACGCCGCAGCCGACCTGGTAGCGAGGCAGCGTCATGGCCAACTCGGGGTTCATCGCCGCGAACCTCGGCCTGTTCAGCTCCGTCCCCAACCCTCGCTTCTCGCCGGTTTCGCCGTTCGTGATCACCGCTGAGTTGCTGGTCTCACTGCCGGCCGCGGGGATGGTCAGGACGACGCCCACGGGTACCGAGCGCCCTACCTTCGCCTTGCCCAGGAAGAAGTCCCATACGTCGGTCCCGGGGTTCGCGGCGCCGTGGGCGATCGCCTTCGCGGTGTCGATCGCGCTGCCGCCGCCCACCGCCAGGATGAAGTCCGCGCCGAAGGCCAAGGCCCCCGCCACCCCGACCCTCGCGTGCGAGAGCAGCGGGTTGGGCTTGGCGCCCCCAAAGACCCTGACCGACAGGCCGGCCCCCGTGAGCTGACCCACGATCCTCGGCAGCAGCCCGCTTCTCTCCACGCTGCCCGTTCCCGTGACCACGTAGACCTTCGTCCCCCCGTGCTTTAGGACCAACTCAGCGGTGCCGTCCTCCGCGCCCTTCCCAAAGAGCACCTCCGTAGGTGAGTGATACGAAAATCTTTCCATATGACGCCGCGTCCCCCACGCCTAGACGGCGGAAGGGGCGCGCCCCCTCCCTCTCGTTATTCGGCCTCGCGTCGTTCCCGGACGCCGCCCGCCGTTTGGGCTACGTCCGCCAGGCTTGGCATACGCATAGGATTATACCATCGCTCAGCCCCGCCGCATCCCTCCCGACCCTCTTAGCCTCGCGTCATACAGCCTGATGGCCTTCGAGCACAATAAATCGTAGGCGGCGAAGGCCGCTTGGGCGGCCGCGAGCAGGGCCCATGCCGGGACACCGCCCAACAACCCTCCCATGGGCAGCTCCGGGGCCAACAGCTTGAAAGTTATGAAGTACATGGCGGCTAGGCAGGCGTTCATGTAAGCTAGCTTCACCAAGGCCCCCAGGATCCGCGACCCGATCCGGTCGGCCATGAGCCTCACCAACGCGTAAGGCCCGAAGCATAGGACGTAAGGTATGGCGTACGCCTTGTCGGGGACCAATAGGAAGGCCAGCAGGCCGGTGGATGCGTAGAAAACCCCGCCCCATCCGGGCCCGCACCGCACGATGACCGCGAAAGGGAGCAGCGAGGCGGCTATCATCATCGAGAGCCTGCTGGGCGGCATGGCGGACCCGATGGCCAGCAACGTAAATGAGATGGCGGCCAAGACGGAGCAGAACGCCATCCTCCCCGCCCTCCCATCCCCCACCGTCAACAGCAGTCGCCCATGCTGCAGCAGCATTCGGTGCACCAGATGCATTGGCAGACCGTGCAGAGGTCCGGCCCTTGCCTATAGCCCCTCGCGCCGCCCTGGGCCCGGTAGGCGTTCGCGTTCGACGCGAACCGGTTCAGGAGGCTCCTATACTCCGCGTTCGAGGGCTCCATTTGGACGGCGGTTTGGGCGTGCCCGATCGCCTGGTCATACCAGCCTTTCCTGACCATGACGTGCGCCATGAGGTAATGCCACCGGGCCGGCCTGTCCTGCATGGCGGAGAGCGTCGCCTCGGCCGCCTCATAGTTGCCGCCCCTGATGTACCCCTCGGCCCTGCCCAAGTCGCCGCCGTCGTCTGAATGGCCGTCGCCCTGGAACCCATCGTCCCAATCATACGGCCAGGCGCCGCCTTGCCTGCCCTGCCCGCCCCACCGGCCCTTGGCGGACCCGGACTTCGTCAGGGCCCCATAGGCCTCGTTGACTTCGGCCAGCTTCTTCCCCGCCAGGTCGGACAAAGGGTGGTCCTTGTATTGGTCCGGGTGGTACTTCTTGACCAGCTCCCTATATGCCTTCTTGATCGCGGCCTCGTCGGCCGACTCGTCGATCCCTAGCACCTCGTAGGGGTTCATCCCATGCCCACCCATCCGTCCCCGAAACGGCGCGCGCACCGCCATCCGCGCCGAGCCTTTCCCCGCCTTCCGTCACGGCCGCCCGCGAGCACCGAGTCCGTGACCTTCATCATGCCCAGGAAAAGCACGTTCTCCAATAGCCCCCCATTCCGCCTGACGCGCAGGAAGCCGTATGCCTTCGACGCCTCCGCCAAGGCCAGGAGCAGCGATTCGCCCGCGCGCCCCCTGACGGACTCGGCATAGCCTTCCAATCCCGGGCCGTCAACCGCCCTGCCCGCCAGCCATGGGTTATAGCGGCCTTTCCTATGGTCTTCCCTCATGTCGTCGTATGCGTCTATGGAGTAAACCCAACGGCCTATGTTATACCCCATCCAGCCCAAGGCTTCCCTCTCACCGTCCATGGCGCCCACGGTGGCCGCCCCTTGGAGCAGCGCCTGTTCCAATGCCTTCCCGAACGCGTCCGCCGGCTGGTCCAGCTGCCCGCAACCCGCCCGCTCCAGGTCGGCCAGCCTCCCGATCGACTCGGCCACGCGCCGCGCCATCTCAGGGTACCTCTCGGAGACCCTGCCCGATGGCCCGCGGAGCCTCCGACTGCCCAACAAGGCCGCCGGGGACCTCTCATCGCGCCAATCGTCGAGCGCCTTACGGCGCATCAGCGCGACGCTCAGGTCGGCCGCGTACTCGACGGCCGCGTCAGTCATAGACGCCCCGCGCCTGCCGCAAGGGTGGGCCATGCATCGGAACCGCTCCATGCGCGGTTCGCCTTCCGCCAATGACGACAGCAATGCGCCGAGGAAGACGCAATCGTATGATAGCGCGAACCTGGCCGTATGGCCGTGCCTTCTCCCGATGCACCTGCATACGCCGCAGTAGTAGGCCTTGTAGGTCTCGAGCTCCCTGACGCGCAGGTCCGGCTTGTCGGGCAAGACATATCCGTACATCCACCCAGCCCCTGCCAACGGAATACGACGGAGTCTACCACAGCGCCGACCCCCAGGCAATCGCCGCCTAGGCTCGGCATGCGGGCCGGGCCATTGAAATGGGGCCCGCGATGCAGTAACGTACATCAAAACGCAAAGGTGGTGAATTCTTGGGGAAAGCCGCCGCCCTGCTGAGGGCGTCATCCGTAAGGCTAAGGAAGGCCGCCTCCGCCGCCTACGACCTATTCTCCCTGGAGCCGGCGAACCTCATCGCGGCCCTGTTGTTCGCCGCGGCGTTCTTCTCCAAGACGCTCGCCTTCCACAGGATGTCCGGCATAAGCGCCGGCCCTTACCTGAGTGGGCCGAATCTGTACATGCTCATCATCACCGCGGGGACCTTCCTCGCCTTCATGGCCCTCCCGTACGCCATCTCGCCGAAGAGGGCCTACATTACGCTGGCGGCCTTGGACATCCTTGTTTCTGCCCTCCTCTTCTCGGACATCATGTTCTACAAGTACTACCACAACCTGCTGTCCACGACCGTGCTGCACACGATAGGGGTCGTCGACTCGTTCCTCGAGAGCGTGATCGGCCTGGTCCGGCCAAAGGACCTCATATACTTCTGGACGCTGCCCATCGCCCTGCCGGCGCTCGCCATCCTTTTCCATAGGCGGCGGAAAGCCGGGAAGGCGGGATCCGTACCGGCCATGCGGCGCCGGGAGAGGATCCTCATCGGAAGGAAAGGCCTGCGGGCCCTCATCCTCAGGGCCGCCCCGGTCGCCGTCCTCGCCGCCGCGTCCCTCCTGGTGACGCGGTACGGCCTCGGAAAGGCGAACACGCACTCGTTCAGGCTGGACAACATATACGTCGCGCAGAATGCGGGAATCATGTACTTCCACCTTAGGGACGTCCGGGACTTCGCCCTGTCGTTCTTGGAAGACAAGACCCCCTCCCCCGATGAGGTCAGGCGCGTCGAGGACTTCTACGCCGCCAAGCGGGCGCCGCAGCCGAACGCGTATACCGGCATCGCCTCAGGCAAGGACGTGATCGTGATCCAGCTCGAGGCCATCATGGGCTTCGTCATCGGCTTCCAAGTCAACGGGAACGAGGTGACGCCGAACATGAACAGGCTCGCCCGGGAGCACGCGTCATTCGGCAACATATACTACCAGGTGGCCGACGGCAACACCTCGGACGCCGAATTCGTCATGCACACGTCCATCCACCCCATTAACAGCGGCAGCGTGTTCGTGATGTACGCGGACAACGAGTACCCCTCGATCGGCAGGGAGCTGAAGGCCGCCGGCTACGGCACGTACGCGTTCCACGCCAACAGGCCGAGCTTCTGGAACAGGACCGTGATGTACGATAGCCTCGCCTTTGACAGGTTCTTTAGCCGGTCCGACTACACCATGGAGGAGGAGGGCATCGGCTGGGGCGTCAGCGACAGGTCCTTCCTGCTCCAGTCCGTGTTCAACGCGGTGCATCATGCGGGCCTCGGCGGCGGGCGGCCCCTGTACATGTTCATGGTGACGCTTTCGTCGCACTTTCCCTACAGGTACGACTATTCGTCGCTCGGGTACCTGGACGTCGGCGAGCGCTACCAGGGCACCCTGATGGGCTCCTACCTAAAGGCCGCGCACTATGTGGACAGATGCATAGGCAAGCTGGAGGCCAACCTGCGGGAAAGGGGCCTATGGGACGAGACGGTGCTGATGATCTATGGGGACCACTACGCGTTCCCGATCGACAGGCAGAGGGAGTTCTGCGAGCTGCTGGGGGTCGAGGACAGCGAGTTCCAATGGTACGTGAACCAAAGGACGCCGCTCATCATCAAGTGCCCCGGCATAGAAGGGTACGCTTCGGACAAGGTGGGGGCCACCATCGACCTCTACCCCACGCTGGCGAACCTGTTGGGGATCGGGGCCCCGTATGCGATGGGGCACGACCTGTTCGGCGAGGGCGGCGGCTACGCGCTCCTACGGAACCTGAACGTCGTGACCCCCGAATCACTCTACCTGAGCGAGCAAAGGAACGTCTACGACAGGCTCACGGGCGCGCCCAGGGCGGTGGCGGACTACGACGCCGACATGGCGCCCTACGTGGAGGAGTTCGAGGTGAGCCAGCTCATAACGCGTAAGGACGTGTTCCGGCATATGCCCGGCTACGGAGGATAAAAGGGTGGCCTGGGCCGCTTAGCGCGCGTGCGGCCTGCCTTTGGATCCGCGGGCGCGGTCACCTGGGCCGCGTGATGATCCCGATTATATCCTCGACGGTGGCGCCCAAGGGGATCTCATACTCCCCGTATATGATCATGTCATCGAGCCCCATGGCGACCACCGCGGACGAGAAGTCCTCCGGCCGCCCCACGGCGCCCATCTCCGCAAGCTTGGCGGCCACCGTTTGGCTGATGTCGCCCTCGAGCACCACAAGGAGCATGGTCTCGGCGGCCCCATCCCCGACAAGCGCCCCGCCTCCGTCGGTTTGGGCGTCCTCCGCGCTGACGGACGGGGTCCGCTCCGCCCCATCGGTATCGGCCGACGGGCCCTCGCCCGCATCGGCCGTCTCAATGGCCTCAGGGGTTGGGTCCATCCCGCCCGCATCAGTCCCGTCGAAGCTTCCGTCCCCCGGCCCCGGCGTACCCTCGCCGGGGTCAGGCGTACCCTCGCCGGGCGTCGGGCCGTCCGTACCCGACCCCGTCGGGCCGTCATCCGTATCCGCGCTCACCGCGGCGTCCGTCCCGGCCCCTCCGGCCGAGGCGTCCTCGGCCGTGCGGTCGCCGTCCGAACCTAGGCCCGGCGTATCCGCCCCCGCGCCCGACCGCTCGGCCGCCCCATCCCCGACTCCGCCACCGTCCGGGAAGACCATGCCCATCTCCCCCGCCGCCTTGCGTATCTCTGCGGGCGACATGACGTATATGCCGGTCGCATACACCACGCTGATGATGGAGGTGATGATGATGCCGAGCCCTATGCCTAAAAAAAGGCTCTTGGCGCTTACCCTCTTGACCATGGCCCCCCGGGTCCTCCTCGCGGCGTCACTTGCGCAGCCCCAAGACCAGGGCCACCTCGCCCTTTCCGATCTTGAGGCGCTTCGCTATGTCCGTCTCGCTAAGGCCCTGCGCGTATAGGGTCACTATCTCCCCGTCCCGCTTCGAGGGCGCGGGCGCCGCCCTTTGGCCCGCCTCGGCCTTCCTGAGCGCGGAGTCGTCCTCGCCTATGGTCATGTCCAGCCTTCCGCCGCCGCGGCCGGCCTTGATTATCGGCCGCACGGCCTTGGCACGCTCCGCCGACGGGGCTTCCCTGCCCTCCCTCGCCTGCGCGGCCGAATGCTCCCTCTTGGACGCATCCGCGTCGGTCGCCGTGCCCGTGACGGCCCTGATCGTCTCCACCGCCCTATTGATCGACTCCTCCGAGGGCGGCGGCCCGTCCGCATCCCTGAACCTGGCGTGGCCGGGCCTGAACCCCATCTCCACGCGCTTCATGTCCATCTGCGTGATCACGTAGTCGGAGAAGCGGTTCATCTCGGAGATCATCTGGTCGGCGTCCTCGATCAGCCGCTCCAGGTCGTCCCGCTTTTTGGCCAGCCTATCCTCGTAGTCCGCGTT
>WRCU01000078.1 GCA_009783805.1 Oscillospiraceae bacterium | reverse complement strand
TCGCCCATATACCGCGCCCAATCCGCTCCCAGCACCTCACGCAGCGATAGGCCGGCGAGCGGGCCGTCCGCCACGCGGCTCAACCCGGACGGGAGGACGCTCAGCTCCCAGCTTTCAGCCAGCCTGCCCGAAGGCAGGGACTTCCCGTATTCGGCCAAGCTTGACCCGCCCCACATTATCTCCCTTAGGAAGGGGTCCATCCTAAGCGGGTACGGCTCGGTTCCCTTTACCGTATGCATCATCAGCCATAGGCCTTTCCGACTACCCGCCGCCTTCGGGCGGCCGTCGTCCGGCTCGAACCCCCATCCCGGGGAGGTCGGCACGGCCGCGGAGCCGTCCCTTTATGGCGGCCACCGCCCGAGACGGGCCGCACGCCCACAATGATACAATAACGTCGGGGGTGCGCGCATGCTCAAGGCGCTTAAGGTCGGCGGCCTGACGATCGGGAACAACGTTTTCGCGGCCCCCATGGCGGGCGTATCGGACGCGGCGTTCCGGCATATATGCGAGGGGATGGGCGTGGGCCTGGCCTTCGGCGAGATGGTAAGCTCCGACGCCTTGACGCGAGGGAACAGGAAGACCGGGGCGCTCCTGGCGAGGGTGCCGTCGGACTGGCCGTTTGCGGTCCAGCTCTTCGGCCGCGACCCCGGCGTCATGGCGGAGGCCGCGCTGATCGCCGCGGAAATGGGCGCCGACCTCATCGACGTGAACATGGGCTGCCCCATGCCGAAGGTCACGGGGGGCGGGGCGGGGGCGGCGCTCATGAGGGACCCCGCGCTCGCCGCCGGGATCGTGGGGGCGGTGTGCGGGGCCCTAGCCGGAGCGGGGAGCGGCGTCCCGGTCAGCGTGAAGATGAGGAAGGGATGGGACGCCGGCGACGCGAACGCCGCAGAGCTGGCTAGGGCGGTCGTGGACGCGGGGGCCGCCATGGTCACCGTGCACGGCCGGACGAGGGAGCAGGGGTATGGGGGGGCGGAGGATTGGGATGCGATACGGGGCGTGAAGGCGGCGGTCGCGGTCCCCGTCATCGGCAACGGCGACGTGACGGGGCCCGCCGCGGCAGAGCGGATGCTCGCGGAGACCGGCTGCGACGGCGTGATGGTCGGCCGGGCGATGAGGGGGAACCCTTGGGTGCTGCGTAGGATAGTCCGGCACCTAGGCGCGCTGGGGGCGGACGGCGCGGTCGGCGCGGATGGCGAAAGGCCAGGCCCAACCGGATTTGGTGGGGAGGATGCGGGTCAGGCCTGCGATAAATCCGGGACAATGCCCGAAATCAACGCCGGAACGAAACGTGGGTATGGGGACGGCGCCGACGGCCCGTCATACGCCGAGTCGGGCGCCACCGCCGCGGAGGTACTCGACATGGTCGCCTACCACTACGGGCTCATGGCCGGGTTCGTCGGGGAGGAAGTGGCCGCCATGGAGATGCGGAAGCACGTGGCCTGGTACTTAAAAGGCCTGCCGAACGCTGCGGCCGCCAGGGACAGGGTGTTCCACACGGAGCGGTTCGAGGACGCCATGGACTACCTGCGTGGCCTGTACGGTAGATGACGCACGGGTTGACGACGTACATTGAGTATCCGGACGGCAGGAAAGTCTATGAGCTTGAATGACGCTCCGGGGATACTCGTCTTCGAATGATGGATTATTAAGTCGAATCAACGCGTCGACTTGGATAGCGGGACGGGCCCGTCACTCATGGTAGAAGAACCAATGGACCCCGAACCTGTCCCTTACCATGGCGATGAGCGGCGCCCATCCGTCCAGGACGATCGAATGGTCCGTCCCCCCCTCCGCCAGCAGGCCGTAGGCGCTACGTAGCCCCTCCTCGGACGCGAATTGAACGGCGCAGCAGTTCTGCCCGCCGAGCGGCCTGTCGTTTGACTGGACCCATATATCTAAATTAAACACCTTCAATGATACGCCCATCCATTCCCTGCCCTGCCATTCACCCTTGTCCTCGGAGAGCCTTTCCGCGCCGAACGCCTTGCCGTACAGGTCGCAGGCCTCGTTCACGCTCTCTATGCCCCCCATGTCGAAGATGAGGTAGAAGCGCGAGCGCTTCCTCACGATCTCCGGCGTGGCTGCCAATTTATCCGTGACCTCCATCAGCCGGTTCACGTCCGCCGCGTTGCCGCCGTAGTCAGCGTGGGTGAGCTGCGCCTCTATCTCCCTGGCCTTCGCGTATAGCATCCTGACGTCCGAGTCATCCGTGAAGTCGGCCCGCCCGACCTGACGGATGAAATCGAGGATTATTTTTTTGAGTTCTTGTAGGAGGGCCACCTCCTCGTCGATGGCTTCGACTTTTTTTCCGAGCACCTCCAACACCACCTCGGAGCCGGGCGATGCGAAAACGCGCCGTATATCCTTGATGCTGACGTTCAGCTTGCGGAGGATCAATATCTGTTCCAAACGCCGCAAGGCGACGCCGTCATACTGCCTGTACGCGTATTCGCCGTTCCGGGAGCTGGCCATAAGGCCCATCTCTTCGTAGTACTTCAGCGCGCGCGCGGATATGCCGTACCGCAGCGTCACGTCGCGGATCTTCATTAACCCGTTCATGCATGCACCCCCATGATGATAATGCGGCAATGGTAAAGCCGTACGCAACGGTCGAGTCAAGGGGAGTCCGCGGGATTGCTTCGTCGCCTATAGGCTCCTCGCAATGACGGGTTGTAGGGCTCCTCGCAATGACGGGTTGTAGGGCTCCTCGCAATGACGGGCGGGGTCGGCCCATAAACGAACGGATGGTTGCTTTCGGTCCCGCGCAGGTGTATACTCTGCCTTCTTTGGCCTTAAGGGGGGTGGAGCCATATGGACGGCGATCTGGCGGCCAGGTATGACATGGCGATCGAGGCGTTCGTGGGGAAGGTCCGCGACGACCCGAACGTGGTGGCGGTGCTGGTCTCGGGCAGCGTCTCGCAAGGGACGGTATGGGCCAAGAGCGACGTGGACATGACCGTGGTCGTGAGGGACCAGAAGCTCGACAAGAAGGACTACGGCATATATGAGGACGAAATCCTTATCAACGTCATGATGGTGCAGCGCAGCGACCTGAAAAGGTCGATGGAGAAATCGCTGACGGGGTCCATAGGTCACCACTTCGGCACCACATGCAGGATCGTGTTCACGAAGGACGACGACCTCCACGGATACTTCGATGAATACGGGAAGATAGGCAAGGCCGACGCGGAGAAGTCGATCTTCCTCATGGCCAACACCCTCCTCTACTACATGGAGAAGGTGGAGAAGTGGTTGGTCACGATCAGGGACCCGGAGTACGCGCGGCTGTACCTGATAAGCGCGGCCGACGCCGTGGCCCAGATGGAGGCCTGCTCCAACGGGCAGGTGCCGACCAGGGAGGCGATCCTACAGGCCAAGGCCATAAGCCCGGCCCTCATGGGCGAGGTCTTCACCAGGCCCATGTCCGGCGCGATGACGGACCCCGAGATCCGTGAGGCGCTCAAGGGCCTGGGGGCGTATGTCGACGGGCACCTCGGGGCCATCGAGTCGGTGGCCGACGACCTTTTCGGCGACGGCGAGATCAAGACGGGCACCCAGATAGCCAACCACTTCAGGCAGAACATGCACATGCTGCACCCGATAATGGACTACCTCTGCGAGAAAGGATACATGGACAAGGTTTCGCAGACGATCAGGCTGACCCCGAAGGGCAGGCTCGCGGTCGAGGAGATGGCATTCATCAAGGCAAAGGCCTAAGGGCCGAACGGGAGGTCCCCAGCCGAGGGCCCCGTGTGGGGTTGCGGGCTTGGGCGTCAAACCAGGCTGGGAATTTAGGGTCAAGGGGATTCGCCCGGGCCTCGGGCGAACTGGTGTTTGGCGGCCCGCGCAAGGGCCGGGAAAGGGTGGGGGCGAATGGCGGTCAGGACGATGATAGAGGTGTTGGGCGCGAAGCAGAACAACCTGAAGAACGTGTCGCTGGAGATACCTAGGGACAAGCTGGTCGTGATAACGGGGGTATCGGGCTCGGGCAAGTCGTCGCTGGCCTTCGACGTCATCTACGGCGAGGCGCAGCGAAGGTTCCTGGACTCCATATCGAACTTCGCCAAGAGCCGTATCAGCCAGGTGAAGAAGCCGAAGGTGGACTTCGTGCGGGGCCTTTCGCCCGTCATCGCCATAGAGCAGAAGAAAGGGAACTCGAACCCCCGGTCGACGGTCGGCACGGTCACCGACATTAACGACTACCTGAGGCTGCTGTTCTCCACCGTGGGGGTCGGGAAGTGCCCGGTCTGCGGCCACCCGCTGCGCCAGGTCACGTCCGCCCAGATGGCGGAGCACGTCTCGTCGCTGCCGGAAGGGACCGTCGTGGAGATGAGGGCCCCGCTATATAAAGTCTACGGCGAGGGGTACGCGTTCATACTCAAGAAGACGAGGGAGAGGGGCTACCGCAGGCTGCTGGTCGACGGGGAGCCTTTTGACCTCTCGGACAAGGCGGAGCTGGATGATTCCAAGGACCATAGGATAGAGATCGTGATCGACAGGTTCACGATAAAGCCCAACGTGTACATGCAGATAACCAAGTCGATAGAGGCCGCGACGGTCTCCCTGAGCGAGGAGCTGTTCGTCCGGTTCGAGGTCGTCGGAGGCGGGCAAGACGAATCCTTCTACGACGGGTTCGCATGCCCCGAGCACCACTACACGCTCTGTGAGATGCAGCCGTTCCACTTCTCGTTCAACTCGCCCGCCAGCGCCTGCGACACGTGCATGGGCATCGGCCGCACGTACGTGGTCGAGCCCCGGTTCCTGGTGGTCGCGCCGGAAAGGAGCATCCTGCGCGGCGCGCTGATCAACACCCTCTTCAACCCCGCGGGCAAGGACAGCTACAGGACCGCGATAGTGTACAGCCTCTCCCAGAAGTACGGCTTCTCCCTGGAGACCCCCTTCAACGAGCTGCCCAAGGAGGCGCACGACCTGCTCTTCTACGGCACGAAGGGGGAGAAGGTCACGATGGTGCAGCCGCCCTTCGCGACCCGGAGGAATTGGATCGTCGGGCGGGAGTTTCCGTTCGGAGGCTTCGTCAACGACCTGGGCCATTGGTACAGGAACTATGTCCGCAAGTCCATATCGACGGAGATGTTCGAGCCGGGCTTCATCAAGGAGACGATGGTGGAGAGGGTCTGCCCCGACTGCGGGGGCGGGAGGCTCAAGAGGCAGCGCCTGAACGTGACGGTCAATGGGAGGAACATCGAAGACCTGTGCAGGATGCAGTTCGGGGAGCTCATCGGGTTCCTGTCGGGCGTCGGGTTCCCGGAGGAGCACCGCGAAATCGGGGCCAGCATAATAAGCGAGATCAAGTCGAGGATGCAGCTCCTGGTCGACATCGGCCTCTACTACTTAAACCTCGGGCGCCGGAGCGACACCATCTCCGGGGGCGAGATGCAGCGCATTAAGATGTCCACGCAGATATCCAGCGAGCTGATGGGGATGCTCTACGTGATGGACGAGCCCAGCATAGGCCTGCACCCCAGGGACTCCGGCAAGGTCATCGACATCATGAAGAGGCTGAGGGACATAGGCAACACGGTGATAGTGGTGGAGCACGACACCGAGACCATGAAAAACGCGGACTTTTTAGTGGAGGTGGGCGAGGGCCCGGGCATACACGGCGGCAATGTCGTGGCGAAGGGCACATACGAGGAGTTCCTCGGGCAGCCCTCCGTGACCTCGGACTACCTGCTGGGCCGCAGGGCCATAGGCGTGCCGGGCAGGCGGGCCGCGAACCTCGACGACTGCATCACCATACAGGGGGCCCGGGAGAACAACTTGAAGAATATAACGGTCGAGCTGCCCCTACGGCTCTTCATCTGCGTGACGGGCGTATCCGGCTCGGGCAAAAGCACGCTCATCAACGAGATCCTGTTCAAGCAGCTGGAGATAGCCAAGAAGTCGGCCAGGATAGTGGCGGGCGAGCACGACCACGTGCTGGGCTATGAGGGCGTGAACCAGATAATAAACATAGACCAGTCGCCCATAGGGCGGAACAGCAAGTCGAACCCGGCCACCTACGTGGGCGTCTACGACAGGATCAGGGACCTGTTCGCGGAGACGGAGCTGGCCGTGAAGAGGGGATTCCGGGCGCTCGACTTCTCCCTCACGCACGCGAACGGCGCCCGGTGCGAGAACTGCACCGGCGACGGGGTCATCGTCACCAGCCTGCAGTTCATGGCCGACATAGAGACGGTGTGCCCGGTCTGCAAGGGCGCGAAGTTCTCGGAGGAGGGGCTCGAAATTAAATATGAGGGGAAGAACGTGTCGGAGGTGCTGGACATGACCGTGGAGGAGGCCGCGGCCTTCTTCGAGGGCAACAGGTACATCAGGCACAAGCTCACGATCATGAGCGACCTCGGCCTCGGCTACATGAAGATGGGGCAGAGCTCGACCACGCTCTCAGGCGGCGAGGCGCAGCGCGTCAAGCTGGCGTATGAGCTGGCAAAGATAAAGCGGGGCAGCCACAACGTCTATATATTGGACGAACCGACGACCGGGCTCCACCTCTACGACATACAGAAGCTCCTCCTGTCCCTGAACAGGCTCGTGGAGGGGGGCCACACGGTCATCGTCATCGAGCATAACCTGGACGTGATAAAGTCGGCCGACTACATAATCGACATGGGCCCGGAGGGCGGCAATAGCGGCGGGTACGTCGTCGTGGCGGGGACGCCCGAGGAGGTGGCCGAATGCGGCGCCTCGCACACCGGCGCGTTCCTCAGGGGCGTGCTGGGCGAGGGGGCGGGGACGCGCGGGGAAGGGGCCGGGCTGACCGAGGCGGACCCATGGGCAAAGGGCGGGTCGGGGGCCGGGCTGACCGAGGTGGACCCATGGGCAAAGGGCGGGTCGGGGGCCAAGGCCGGCGCGGGGACGCCAGGCAAAGGCTCCGAGCCGCCCAAGGCGGCGGCCTTTGTCGGAGCGACGGGGGCGCCGAAAAGGAAGAGGGGCCGCCCGCCGAAGGTCAGGCCGGTTGAATGAAAGCATGGGGGCGGCTCCTCGCGATGACGGGATTGCTTCGTCGCCTATAGGCTCCTCGCAATGACAGACCATAAGGCCCCTCGCGATGACGGTAACGGTGTCATCGCGAGGAGCGCTAGCGACGTGGCGATCCATATA
>WRCU01000077.1 GCA_009783805.1 Oscillospiraceae bacterium | reverse complement strand
GCGTACTGCACCTCGTCGATGATAACCGGAGGCGGATGGAGCGACAGGAACGTTTCAGGGTCGTTCATGGCCAACAGACGGTTCTCTTTATTATCTAGGGAGACGAACCTGGCGCCTTCGCCCGACAGCCTTCTGAGCGTGGTGGTCTTGCCGACCTGCCGAGGGCCGGTTATCATGACCGCCGAATAGCTTTTAATCGCTTCCAGGACCGATGCGTCGATATCCCTTTTGATATAGTCCATGTGAGAGCCTCGGTACGGGCAGAATCGACTTCAACCTTATTATGCCCGAATCACACGGATATTCAAGGACCGATCGGCGTCGGCGAAATCAAGACGCGCCGTATTTGAGCAGCGCGTCGCGCATGGCGAGCACGTTGGCCGTCGGGCAGTAGTCCGTGAGGCTGTTGGCGCTGCTCAGGATGAACCCGCCGTTATAGCCGACCTTCTCGACGCGGTCCCTGACCTCCGTCTCCACCTCCTCCGGCGTGCCCAGGACCAGCGTGTAGCTGAGGTCTATGTTTCCGACGAGGCATACCCTGCCGCCCCACCTCGCCTTGGCCAGGCCTATGTCCATCGCCGTCGGGTCTATCGGGTGGATCCCGTTGAAGCCTAGCTCTATGAGGTCGTCCATCACCGGGCCTATGTCGCCGTCGCTGTGGTATAGGGAGGGCAGCCGGATCCCGTCCATGACCCTGCGCATCCGGGGCTTGACCACCTCCCTGAAGAATTCGGCCGAGAACATGAGGGCCGTGGTGAAGGCTATGTCGTCCGCCAGCCATACGGCGTCGATGCCGGTCTTCTGCGCCTCCGCCACCATGTCGGCGCACCAGCCCGAATATATGTCCAGGATCTCCTCGACGAGTCCCAAGTCGTCCTGCAGGGCGTACGAGAAGTTGTCCAGGCCCATGCCCCGAAGCAGGCAGTCGGCCCCGGAGTTCGTGCCGAGGAATATGAAGAAGCGGTCGCCGTAGCGCTCCACCGTCCTCTTTACGTGGTCCAGGAGCGAGGGGTCGCGCGGATTGGGCAGCCTGATCAATGAGAGGTCATCCCGCGTCTTCAGGAGGCCCCCGGCCTCATACTCCCTGCCGGCGGAGCTCACCCGCTTCTCGGCGTAGACGGGCGGCCCCGCGTACGTCCCTATCCCGTCCATGCAGAGCGCCTCGGCGATGTCTTCCCTGACGAATGGCCTGCCGCCGAATATGCCGTCGCCCACCTCGCGGTCGTAGTACCATTCCATGAACGGCACCCTGTCGGGCTTCCCGAGCCTCAGCGCGGTCAGCACGCGCTCCCTGGATGTCATGGCTGTCCGCCCCCCCCCTTCTCCATGCCTTGATCGTCGCCGGAGTCCGGTTCAGGCTCGCCGTCGGGGCCCGCCCCTTCGTCCGCGCCCTTAGCGCCCCCGTATATCTCCAGCATCTCGAACGGCGGCAGGTCGCCGAACGAGGTGAGCCCGAACGTCCGCAGAAAATGTTCCGTCACCCTGTACCGCATCGGCCTGCCGGGTGATTCCAACCGCCCGGCGTCCTCCACGAGCTCGTAGTCGACGAGCCTGGCCACGATGGAGTCCGAGTTCACGCCCCTGATGCGCTCGATGGCCGACTTCGTGATCCCCTTGTTGTATGCGACTATGCCCAGGACCTCGAGGGACGCCTGCGAGAGCTCGACCTTGCCGCCCAGGTCCTTCCTGAGCCTCATGACGTTCCCGCGGTACGAAAGCTTCGAGCATAGCTGGTACTTCCCGTTCAGCTCTATGAGCTCCAACCCCCTCCCGGGATCGGCGTATGACTCCGAAAGCCTCCCAAGAAGCGACTTGGCGGTCTTCTCATCCACGCCCGCGGCCTCGCTCAGCTTGGCCAAGCCCACGGGCTCGCCCGACGAGAAAAGCAGCGACTCCATTATGCCTACCAACTCCGTTACGCTATCCAATCAAAACCTTTCGGCTTGCGGCCATGCGTGCCGCCGCGGACTCAATCGTTCGGCTCGTCCCAGATCTCCGCCTCCGGTCCGGCCCCGGGGACCGTTGGGCCCTCTGGGACAGTAGGGCCAGACGCGCCCGCCGGGGCTGGGTCCATACGGTACACGTGTATCTCCTTCAGGTAGCCGTCCTGCCGCAATCCCACCCTGCGCAGGCTCGCCAGCTGGAGTATGGCTAGGAAGGCCGTGGCCACCTCCGTCCTCGACTTCGAGGCCAGGCTGTACGCCTTCGCGAACACGAAGGACCTCATCCTCCCCACGAAGGCCAGGACTTCGCGGATCTTGGCCGAAAGCGCCACCCTCTCGCGCCCGACCAGCTCGACCACGCCTTTTGAGGGGGGGCGCTCCCTCAGCGCGAACCTCGTGGCGACCGCGCCGTATAGGGCCGCCAATTGGGACAGGTCGGCGCCGGCGACCTCCCGCCTGCCGCCCTCGGGCCCCAGGGGCTCCCGATAGAGGAAGGCCTGGCCGTGGCGGGCGTCTATCCTGCCTTTCAAAAAACGCGCGAAGGTCTTGTACTTGCCGTACTCTACCAGCCGCTCTATCAGCAGCCCGCCTTCGTCGCCTTGATCGGCGCCGCCGTCCGCTTCGGCCTTGTCGGGCAGGAGCATCCTGGCCTTCAGGCACAGCAAGGTGGCGGCGGTCAGCAAAAACTCGCTGGCTATGTCGAGGTCGTAGGTCTGCATCTCGTTTATGTACGCGATGTACTCCTCGGCGATCCTGCTTATGTCTATGGCGTAGAGGTCGACCTTGTCCCTTTCGGCCAAGTGCAGCAGCAGGTCGAAGGGGCCCTCGAACCCGCCTTGCCTTATCTGGTAGGCGTCCTTGAGGACGCTTTCGGGATGGTAGCGGCCGGTATGACGGAAGGGGATCACCAACCTTTGCGCGTTTCATCCATTCTACCAAAAACGCCCGGTCCGTGGCTTCGCCGCCACGGCGCCCGCCCGGCGGCGTTTATTATATAATCTGCGTAGCCGCGGCGGCGCGCGGCAAGGGAAGGCGCGGGATGGGCGCGAAAGGCGACGGGGGGGCGGGCGTTTTCGACAGCTTCGCGCCCTTCATAAAAGAGTTCATATATAGGAACGGTTGGGAGGAGCTTCGGGCCGTCCAGGTGGAGGCCGCGAGGTCCATCTTCCTTTCGGAGGGGAACGCCCTGATCTGCTCAAAGACCGCCTCGGGCAAGACGGAGGCGGCCTTCTTCCCCGTGCTGTCGATCCTGGAGGAGGAGAGGCCCGAATGCTTCGGCGCCATATACCTCGCGCCGCTCAAGACCCTCATCAACGACCAGTTCAAGCGGATAGGCCTACTGCTCGCCGAGGCGGAGACACCGCTGTTCCATTGGCACGGGGACGTGTCGGCCTCGCACAAGAGGGGCGCGCTCAAGAGGCCGCGGGGCATTCTGCAGATAACGCCCGAGTCCCTCGAGGGCATGATGGTGGGGCGCAGGCATGATCTCATGACCCTGTTCCACGGGCTGCGGTTCGTGATATTGGATGAGGTCCACTTCCTGGCCGGCACGGACCGCGGGAACCAAGTGCGGTGCATACTCGAGAGGCTGGCGCGCGTGATCGGGCATAGCCCCAGGAGGATCGGGCTTTCGGCGACGGTCGGGGACACGCTCGCCATGGCCGGGTGGCTGGGGGCGAACACGGGCAGGGATACCGAGGTGGTGAAGGCCTCGGGCGACGACGCGAGGTGGAGGATAGCCGTCGAGCACTTCTTCACCGAGGCTTCCAAGTCGCACACGGTGGACGAGAACAAGATGTACGAGAACTACGGCGACAAATACTCGTACTTCCTCTTCTCCGGGGAGTCCTACGGGTTCGTGTACGAATGCGTGAGGAAGAAGAGGAAGTCGCTCATCTTCCTGAACACGCGCGAGGAGGCGGAGCACCTGACCGCGGCCATGAGGGCGATGGCTGCGGATAGGGGCGAGGACGACATATTCCTGATCCACCACGGCAACGTCTCCAAGGAGCTGCGCGAGAAGGCGGAGGCGGACATGAAGGACGCCGCGCGGCATACGGCCACCTGCGCGACGGTGACGATGGAGCTGGGCATAGACGTCGGCGAGCTGGAGCGGGTCGTGCACCTGGGGGCGCCGAACTCGGTCTCCTCCTTCCTGCAGCGCATGGGGCGCTCTGGCAGGAGGGGCGGCGCGCGGGAGATGGTGGTCGTGATAAACGAGGACGCCGTCGCGCCGGGCGCGCTGTTGCCGCACAGGATGCCCTGGGACCTGCTCAAGGCCATAGCGGTCATACAGCTCTACCTCGAGGACAAGTGGATCGAGCCGCCCGCGGCCAAGTCCATGCCCTTCTCGCTGCTGTTCCACCAGACGCTCTGCGTCCTCATGTCGGCCCATGAGCTGCCCCCGGAGGAGCTTTTCGGCCGGGTAATGAGCCTGTCGCCGTTCGCCTGCGTGAGGGACGAGGACTACCAGGCCCTGCTCATGCACATGCTCGACACGGACGTGCTGCAGCTCACGGACGAGAAGACGCTCATACTGGGATTGGGCGGCGAGAGGATAGTGGGTTCGCATAGGTTCCTCGCCACGTTCAGGAACTACGAGGAGTACACCGTGATGCACGGCGGCGAGGCAATAGGGACCGTGACGAGCGAGATCCCGGTCGGCGACGTGTTCAGCCTGGCGGGGTACGCCTGGGAGGTCACCGACGTGGTCGCGGGGCGCAGGCTGATAATGGTCAGGAGGGCCGTGAGCGGCGGGGCCTTCCCGTGGCCCGGGTCATACAGGGATATACACACCGGCGTGATCCGCAAGATACGCTCGGTCCTGGCCAGCGACGCCGCGTACGGGTACCTGAGGCCCAAGGCGGCCGACCGGCTGGCGCGGGCAAGGGAGGCGGCCAGGTCGTCGGGCATGACCGAGGCGAAGGCCCTGCACCTGGGCGGGGGGGTCTGGTGCTTGCTGCCGTGGTTGGGCACCGCGTCCAACTGGACGCTCCGGCGGTTCATAAAGTCGAGGTGCGTAGGCAGGTTCGGGCTCTCAGAGATCGAGTACGGGGATTGGTACTACATTAGGCTTAACATAGGCAAGGGCGACGGTGAAGGGCTGATAGGGCACATGCGGTCGTTCTTCTCTGCGGGGGAGCCCGACCTGGGGTCATTGGTCGGCGGGAAGGAGAACCCCGCGTACGAGAGGTACGACGAATACATACCGCAGGAGCTGATCAGGCGCGGCTACATAGCGGACAAGCTGAGGGCGGACGAAATTAGGGAGTGGCTGGCCGCGCCCTGATCCGGATCGGCTACAGGTAGGCCACGGACGCGGCGTACCGATGGGGCCGTAGGCCTTCGCCGTCGATCCGCCGGCCCAACCTTGCGCCGCCGATCCACCGGCCCACCTTGAGCCGTCGATCCGCCGGCCCAACCTTGCGCCGTCGATCCGCCGGCCCAACCTTGCGCCGTCACCGTACGAGCAGCGAGCCCGGATTGTTGATCACCTGGGAGCTGTATATAAACAGCGCGTCGGAGCCGGGTTTGAAACTGACGGCCTCGGAGAGCGTGCGCAGGTCCAGGCACCGAAAGTCGATCAAGTATATCCATGAATACGCGCCGGCCAGCAATGGGGCCAGGCTGGAGCCGAAGGAGTCCCTGAACAAGTAGAGCTCCCGCCCGTCCGGGCCTCCGCCCTTGAGGGCCACCAACGGCTGGATGCCGCATAAGAAGAGGTCATAAGGGTCATGGCCGCCCAGTTTGCCGCGGTCGTAGACCTCCCCCCGGACGAAGGCCATGGATCCGACGTCGAGGTAGTAGGCCTCCATGACGTCCCAATGCAAGTAGCCCATCGGCTCCGGCCCGCACGGCAAGGCCGACAGGCCGGCGTACACGCCCTTGAAAAGGCCCGCCTCCCGCAGCTCGTACGGGCCAGGGTCGAAGGCGAATCCCATCGCCTCCCCCAACCGCTCGGCGACCGGCATGAGGGCCGTCTGGTCCCAATGCAGGTCGGTCAGGTAATACGAGCGATAGGTGAGGCTGCCCGTAACGTCGACGTAGGTGAGCCCGCCCATCCCCGGCGCCGAAGCCATCGCGGCATGGGCGGCCCCGGCCTCGAATCCGGGGAGGTACCGCCCCGCGTACTCGCTCTTGTCGGGGATGACCGAGTAGTAGGCGTTGACGCCTTCCAGCAGCCCGGAAACCCTGGCGACCATTGCGGCCACCTCGGCGGCGGAGCCTTCGTCCAACGCGGCGAATGAGCCTATCCCGCCGTCGGCGGCGTAGATCCCGCCTTTGTCGGACTGGAGGTACGCCGAGAAGGTTATGGCCGCGTGCAGCCGGCGCAGCTCCGGCCGGAATGGGAACCCGTCCGTAAGGTAGCCTTCCAGGCCCTTGGCGAGCTCCTTGCCGAACACGGACCGCAAGGTCGGCTGGGGCGGACTGGCCGGCACGCGCCGCTCCTGGGCCAGGAAGGCGGGCCTTTCCAAGGTCAGGCCATACAAGGGCGCAAGGCTGAGCAGTATGGCGAACGTGAAAGTGACCAGCCTGGATCGCAGCGGCCGCAAGGGTACCTCCCGAACCTTATTTGCTGACGCGAACGCGGTCGGCTAACCCGAAAAATATAGTTTGGGCGCGGTGGCCTTAGGGAAGGCCGACTCGTCCCACGAATGGAAGTTTGCGCGCATGAAGTCGCCGGGCACGTTGAAGTACTTGTGGTTCATGGCCTCCGTCTGGGCCACGTCGGACGGGTCGTTCCAGGTCACGTCCACGCAGTACCACTCGCCGCCTATCCGCACCATGTTCCAGGCGTGGTCCAGGGAGCCGGAGAACCCGCGGACCGTGAGGCACTCTATCCCCACCATGTCCATTAGGAGCTGGAACGTGAGCGTGTAGCCTGTGCATATGGCCTTGCCCTTGACCATGAGGCCGTACGGGTTGTCGTTGTTCGGGTCGGGCGCGGCGTCCGGGGCGTTGCTGTTCGCCTCCTCGTCGTATTCGGCCCTCCAGATGATCCAGTCGTGCAGTGCGAGTTCCTTTTCGTACTCGCCCATGCCGGCCTTTATCAAGGATGCGATCACGTCCGAGCAGGCCTCGAGGATGGCCGCGTTTATCGGGGAGAGTCCTGAGCCGTCCCCGCTTTGCCATGCGGCCAGGACCGCGCCGTGGTCATACTCGCCCTCTATCTCCGGCGCGCCGCCGCCCGTCGTGGGCGTTGGGCTCCCATTCTCCCCCGACTCGCCGGCCGTCGGCGTGGCGCCGGGGCCGGGCCCCGACGGGCCGGACTCGCCCTCCCCGC
>WRCU01000076.1 GCA_009783805.1 Oscillospiraceae bacterium | reverse complement strand
CGGAGCCGTTCGTGAGCAGGTCGGAGCTGAAGCTCCGCGAGGCCTTGGCCGCGTTCGGGATGGGGGGCTCGTTGAGGGCGCGAGGCGACGCCCTGGACTTGGGAGCGGCCCCCGGCGGCTGGACGAAGGTCCTGGCGGAGGCGGGCATGCGCGTGGCCGCCGTCGACCCCGCCGACCTGCACCCCTATGTGGCCGGGATGGATGGGGTCACCCATAGGCGGGAAGGGTACGGGGCCTTCCTGACCCGGGGGATGGCGTTCGACCTGATCGCGTGCGACATGCGGCTGGATCCCCATGAGTCCGTCGCGGCCATGGCCTCTTTCGCGGGCTCGCTGGCCTCCGGCGGCGCGGCCGTCGTGACGCTCAAGCTGCCGCGCAGGAACGCCCAGGGGATCGCGAAGGCTTGCGTCGCGCGCCTTTCGGGCGCATATATGCTGATAGGGGCCAGACAGCTGTTTTACAATCGGTCCGAGGTGACCGTGGCGCTCCGAAAGGCGTAGCCAAAGGGCGCGCCCCACTCCCCGGTGCGGCCTTGGCGCCTACTAGGACGCGGCGGAGCCGCCCCCCAGCGCCCTGTCGTGCACGTAGCTCCTCGGCATGACCATTATGGCGTTCGGCAGGTACCGCCCGAACTCCATGGGGGTCGAGGGCCTCGTGATAATCTCCCCGTCGTAGGCCATGACGGAGGAGCTCCCCCCGTCGCAGACGCCGGCGTTGATGACCCCGTATGAGTGCATTATCTCAGCGAGCGTGTCCACCGTCAGCCCCAGCGAGTAGCCGGGCTGCCTGCCGTCTATGACGATGAGCATGATGCTGCCGTCGGCCCTCTGCCCTATGGCGGTCCTGGGGTGCAGGCCGTAACCGGCGCTGGAGGTCACGAGCACGACGCCGTCGACTATGAGGGCCGGCATGAACTGCACCAGGTCCCTGAAGCCGTACCTCCCGAAGTCGTGTATCTTCCCTATGATCAGGTTGTCGTCCCTGTCGAAGCCGGTCGTAATGTACGTGCCGACCTCCCCCTCACCCCAGTAGACGCCGTCCGAGGCCGACCAGCCGATGATCTGACCGCCCCTGCCTACGCCCTCGTCGTCCTGGAAGCCGTTGGCGTTGATCCCGGCGACGGCCCCGTGGTCGGCGAGGTACTCGGTGATGAGCTGGCCCCTGAGCCCGGCGTACTTGGTATGCCTCACCACCACCTGCGCCGGGTCGTCGATTATCATGATCTTGCCCGTGTACCACATGGAGCTTACCTCGATAATCGTTATGCCGTTGTCGAGGTCGCTGACTAAGACCATGTTCCCGTTGCCGTCCAGTTCGCCGGGCAGGTACCTGACCCTGCCGCCGCCCCCCGCCAGGTCGACCATGTACTCGCCCTCGGCGTCCCCGTCGTTGTACCATATGACCGAGTCGTCTCCGCCCTCGTCCTGCCTGACGTATAGCGGGTCGTCCTCGGACTCCTGCCGCTCATCCCTGTCCCGGAAGTTGATCGGCGTGCTGACTATGCCTTCCTGGCTCAGCTGCCTCGACATCACGTCCTCTATGACGAACGCCGGGAAGAACCTGGTTGCGAGCCACTGGTGCTCGTTCGTCGTCATCGCCGTCTCTATCCACAGGATCCGCGCGTCGCTGAGGATGGGTATGTCGGTGAACACGGCCAGGACGTATATGAGGGCCAGTGCGCCGAACGCGATCGAGGCGGCCTTGGCGGCGGCCCGCAGCCTTCTCCTGGGCTTCCGCCCGTATGGGGCTGGGCGCCGGCCGCCGTCGCCCCCCGCCAGGTCGTCGCCGCGGCCGCCGTCCCGATCGGGGCCCGACCCGCCGGCGACGTCGGCGCCCTTGCCGGGCCTGAACAGTATCGTCAGCCCACGGTCGCCTTCCGGGCGCGCGCCTTCCCCCGGCCTAAGGTCGTCGCTGGACATGACGATGGTCGCTGGCTTCGGGGCCGCCATGCGGTCTGGGCCCATCACGGCGCCCATGGCCGTGAAAGGCCTCGTCCCCGTCGGCGCGGCGCCCCCGCCTTCCCCGGACCCGCCGGGTTTGGCCGGTCCGCTGGACATGACCATGGTGCCCGTCCGCCCTATGCTTCCGGCCCTTATGCTCCCCGTCCCACGTCCGGCAGCGCCGTCCATGGGCACGTTATTTTTATCCTCCCCGACCTTGGGGGCCTGATCCGCCATATACAGCCCATCCCCGACGGCCACGCGCGGCCTGGCCGCCTCGCCCTTAGGCCCGGACCGCTACTTCCCCGATATCACTATCCCGTCGAACGAGGCCCACGGGATCGCCGAGCCGCCGCCGAAATCCTGCTCCGAGCCCAATCCCTTCAAGTTCTTCAGCATCTCCAGCATGTTCCCCGAAACCATAGTCTCCGCGACCGCCCCGACCACCTTGCCCCCCTCTATGAGGAAGCTGTTCTTCGCCACCCCCGAGAAGTCGCCGTTCGGCGCCATGGACCCGCCCGAAAACCTGTTGATCAATATTCCGCGGTCTATGCCCGCGATGAGCCCGTCCAGCGTGAGGTCGCCGGGTTCTATGACCATGCAGTCCGTGGCCGAGGCCCGAGTCAGGCCCGTCTTTAAGGCGGCGTACTCATTCAGGGCGAACGCCTTGAGGACCCCTCCCGATATTATCTCCTGCCTCGCCGCCAAGTACCCGTCCTGCATCCTCGACCCGTTCACCACGCGGGCGTGGAGCGGGTCGAAGGAGACGCTCAGGCGCCGGTCGGCCACCTCCGCGCCCAGGCTGTCCTTCCAGGGGCTGGTCCCCGATATGATGGACCCCCCTCCCACGCAGTTCCCGAGGACCTCGCCGAGGAACTCCCCGAAGCACTCCGGCGAGCACAGCAGGCTCCCGGTGAACTTCCCCTCGACGGGCCGCGCGTCCAGCTCCGCGGCCGAGCCCGCGATGAGCCTCCTGAGCTCGGGGTATGAGAGTATCTCCATCCCCAGGTCCTTCGCCGTGTACCCCGAACCGTTCATCGACGTCGTCCTGTCCCCGTCGCGCGTGGAGAACGTTACCGAGACGTTGTATTGGGACGCCGCGGTCATCGCGCGGGTCCCGTTCGTGTTGGCGTAGGCCGCGTCCCAACCGTTGTGGCAGACTATGAACTGCATCACGTCCGTCAATGGGTAGCCTTCCTTCACGGCCTTCATGAAGCCGTCCATCCGGTCGTATATGAGCCCGGGCTCCGAAGGCGCCTTGCCCAGGTCGAATTCGTGCCCGCCGATCCCGGCCGAGATCACCTCAGCCTCGTCCGGGTCGGACGAGGCCGCCGCCTCCACGGCCGCCGCGACGGCCGCGTCCACGGTCCCGCGGTCCAGCCTGTTGGTGCTGTGCGTGCCCTTCCTCGACCCGATGAGCGCGCGCACCGATATGCTGGACGAGAACGTCGTGCGCATCAGGGAGAACTTGCCCGCGTCCAGGTTGAGCTCATCCATCGCCCCGCGCGAGACCCTTACCTCAGCCCCGTCGGCCCCCTTGGCGCGCAGCTCCCGCAAGGCGTATTCCGCCGTCTCGTATAGCTCATGGCCCATTTACCCTTCACCTCCCACCGATATTCACGCGGCACTTCACCGCGGGCCCGCCCATCCCCGTCGGGAGCGGCTGCTTCTTCCCGCACATGCCGTTCGAGGTCCAGTCCATGTCGTCGGACAGCATCGTGACGGTCTTGAGCATGTCGAAGGCCACCCCTGAGATCGTAGTGTTGCGTAGGGCGCGTCCCAGCCTGCCTTTCCTTATCTCATAGCCCTCGACGACCCCGAACATGAACTCGCTGGTAAGGTCGGCCTGGCCGTTGTTCCACTGGATGAAGTAGTACCCGTCGTCGATCGACGCTATCATGTCCCCTACCTTGCTTTCGCCGGGCAGGATGGCCGTGTTGCGCATGCGGATGAGGGGCTCGTCCGAGAAGGCGTATGCCCGCGCATTCCCCTCCGGCTTATGTCCGAAGTGCTCGGCCGTCTCCCTGTTGTGCATGAACCCGGTGAGCACGCCGTCCTTGATTATGACGGCGTCCTCGGCCAGCGTGCCCTCGTCGTCCACGTATATGGGCTGAGGCGTCTCGGCGCCCATGGCGGTGTTGGCGAAGTCCACGAGGCCCACCATCTCGCTGGCGACGAGCTTCCCATGGTAGGGTCCCGCCACCGACCCGCCCATGACCAGGTCGGCCTCCACCGTGTGGCCTATGGCCTCATGGGCCAGGATGCCGGCCAGCTTCGCGTCGAGGATCACCTCATGCGACCCCGCCTCCGCGAACACGCCCTCGCGCTTCCGCATGAGCTTCTCATGGTGCGCGTCTATCCCGGCGAAGAGCCCCGCCGGGTCGCCGAACCGGTCGGCGAAGAAACCCGCCCCGCCGAATACCTCATAGAGGTCTATCGGTGAGCCGTCGTCCGCCATGGCCGTCATGTCGACGTACAGGAACGTCCGCGGTATGAGCGAGTAGCCGTCGGCCCCGTCGCTCGTGATGAAGAGCTTCTCGATGTAGTCGCTCCTCAGCGAGACGGACCTGGACGTCAGGCCGGGGTATTTTTTGGCTATGTACCCGTCGACCTCCTTCGCGAAATCCAAAAACACTTTTTGCTCGGAGTCCGTGACCTCGGTGACCTTGGACGACGCGCTCCCGCCCGCCAGCGCCTTGAATGGCGGCTTCGGCGAGCCCAGCCTCTCATTCAAGAAGGAGGCGTTGCGCTCGGCCGCCGCGAGGACGGCCTCCACGGCCTTGGCGTCGTACTCGGAACCCGAGGCGAAGCCCCAGAACCCGCCCTTATAGACGCGCGCCGAGAGCCCGGAGCTTTCCGAGGACGAGTTGTTGACTATGTTCCCTTTCAGTAGCCCGACCCCGCGGGCGCCGTTCCTTTGGAACCGGAGCTCCGTGTGGCCGGAGATCCTAGGCTTGTATGGGGCCAGCAAGTCCATGAGCATGGCGTTTCCCCCCTCTTAATGTTCGCCGCCTCGCGCGCGCCGGCGCCCGCGGCGTTCCCCTTCAGTCGGTCATCTGCCTCTCGACCAGGTTGGCCCCGCAGTACTTCCTCCTGAGCGCGGGCTTCTCGATCTTCCCCGTGGGGTTCCTCGGGACCTTGTCGAATATTATCCGCTTCGGCCTCTTATAGCGCGGCATCGACTCGCAGAAGGCCATTATCTCCGAGTCCCCGCACTCCATGCCCGCCTTGAGCTCGACTATGGCCGCCGCTATCTCGCCCAGCCTCCTGTCGGGCATCCCGATGACCGCCACGTCCTTGACGGCCGCGTGCCCGCGCAGGTGGTCCTCTATCTGGACGGGGTATATGTTTTCGCCCCCCGTTATCACCACGTCCTTCTTCCTGTCCACCAGGTGTATGAACCCGTCCGCGTCCACCATCGCCATGTCGCCGGTGTAGAGCCATCCGCCCTTGAGCGAGGCCGCCGTGGCCTCCGGGTCGTTGTAGTAGCGCCTCATGACCCCGTCGCCCTTGACGATCAGCTCGCCTACGGCCCCCGCGCCCACCTCCGCGCCCGCCTCGTCCACCACCTTGGCCTCCCAGCCGTGCCCCGGCACCCCGATGGCCCCGACCTTATGGGTGTTCGCCACCCCCAGATGGACGCACCCGGGGCCGATCGACTCGCTCAGCCCATAGTTCGTGTCGTACGCATGCCCGGGGAACGCGGCGAGCCACCTCCTCACCAGGCTGGGCGGGACCGGCTGCGCGCCTATGTGCATCAGGCGCCAGTCGGACAGGTCGTAGTCGGAGAGCCTGACCGACCCGTCGTCTATGGCGTCCAGTATGTCCTGCGCCCAAGGAACCAGCAGCCAGACGATGGTCGCCCTCTCGTCGGAGGCCGACTTCAGTATCCACTCGGGCCTCACGCCCCTCAGCAGCACGGCCTTGCCGCCCGAGAGCAGGCTGCCGAACCAGTGCATCTTGGCGCCGGTATGGTATAGGGGCGGTATGCACAGGAAGACGTCGCCCCTGCCCTGGCCGTGGTGCTCGCGCTCGACCTCGCATGAGAACATGAGGCTCCTATGGTCGTGGAGTATGGCCTTGGGGAACCCCGTGGTGCCCGAGGAGAAGTAGATCGCGGCTTCGTCCCCGTCGCCGACGCTGACCTCCGGCTTCCCGGGCGCGCAGCGCGGTATCTCCTGGTCATAGCTCTCCGCGAAGCCCGGGCAGTCGGCCCCCGCGTACAGCATGGTCCTGACCCTGGGTATGAGGCCCCTGACCTCCGAGACCCTGGTAGTGAACTCCGGGCCGAATATGAGCGCGTCCGACTCGGACAGCCCGAGGCAGTAGCGTATCTCGTCGGCGGTATAGCGGTAGTTGAGGGGCACCGCGACCGCGCCCGACCTCAATATCCCGAAGTATATGGGCAGCCACTCGAGGCAGTTCATGAGCAGCAGCGCGACCTTGCTGCCCTTGGTTAGGCCCTTGCCCAACAGGTAGCTCGCGACCCGGTCGGCCCTGTCGTCGAAGTGCGCCCAGGTCATCTCCCGCCTGTAGCTCTCGGCCGGGCTGGACTCGATCAGCTCGTACTCGCGCCAGCCGATGTTCCTTCTGGCCTCCGAGCCGGGGTTCACCTCAACCAGGCATACCTCGCCCCCATAGTCCCTCGCGTTCCGTGCCAAAATGTCGGTTATGGGCACTAGGTAGACCCTTTCCGCGGACGGCCCCCTAAGGCGGGCATGACCGGGGCTGATAGTTTGGCCCGCGCAGCCCGGCCGCCCGATCGCCATTTTTTATCGCCCGTGCCATCCGTCAATCCTCTATTATCCCTTAGGAAGGCCGCGAACGCAATCCTCTGCGCGGCATCGTCGGGCCGACGCGATACGTGCGCCCAACCCATTCCCTTGACAGACGTGACGGCATGGAATAAGGTTAAATTTCTTGCGCAATTTTCATATGGGGGGTACAACATGCCGAACGCATCGGAGCACCCTGACTACGGCCACGAACGCGAGCACTGCTCCGGCGTGATAGCCTTGGTGAACTCGGCCCTGGAGTCCACGGAAGGCGAAAAGGGGCGCCTGGACGCCAAGATCGCCGATAAGCTCAGGCATGGTGAGTTCGAAGTCAGCGACGACTACATAGAGCTGAAGGTGGGGTTCTTCCTGCAGGAAAGCGCCGAGCTGCGCCTACGGAACCTGCTGGCCGCCAGGTCCAGGCCCTACTTCGCCCGCATCGACTACAGGGACGACAAGGCTGCCGATAGGGAAAGCCTTTACATAGGCAAGATGTCGCTCTCCAGGCCCAAGG
>WRCU01000075.1 GCA_009783805.1 Oscillospiraceae bacterium | reverse complement strand
GATATTATACTCGCAGCATTGGAATTATTCCGAATGCAGGGAAGCGTTCGGGTATAACCTTGATGATTTCCTGTTCTTCGGCGGCTATCCCGGCGCTTCCGCGCTCATCAAGGACGAGGCGCGTTGGGCGCGGTATATGGGAACGTCCATCGTGGAGCCGACGATCTCACAGGATATCCTGATGATGGAGGAAGTGCGGAAACCCGCGCTGTTGCGGTCGTTATTTATGCTCGGCTCCGGATATAGCGCGCAGGAGCTGTCCTTTACTAAGATGCTGGGGCAGCTTCAAGACGCGGGCAACACGATAACGTTGGCTCATTACCTTGACCTTCTCGGTAAGGCTAATATGTTGGCCGGCTTGCAAAGCTTTTCGGGCGATCAAATACGGAGCCGCAGAAGCTCCCCCCGTTTCATGGTGTATGATACATCGCTGATGACATATGCGGATGGCGCTAAAAGGCGACGCTTGCTGGATAGCCCTACCGACCGCGGGCGGCTCGTCGAAAGCGCGGTGGGTGCGTACTTGCTGGCCAGAGGCAAGGAAGAGGGATTCGATGTATATTGGTGGCGCGATCGCGGCAATGAGGTAGATTTCGTCATAAATAAAGGAAGCCTATTGACTGCGATTGAGGTAAAGAGCGGCAGGGTGAAAGGCTTAGGGGGCAGCCTTGCTTTCAAGCGGCTATACCCAGAAGCCTTATCGCTCATAATCGGCGGCGCCGACTACGGCGTAGAGGATTTTTTATTGGGTAATATGCCGATATTTATCTATTAAATTAAGATATGCATCAAACAATAGGCGAAAGCCGTATCGCACCCCATTTTCCCGCCCCGATCCCTTTGCGTCCTAGGGACGGTTCCGCGGCAGTAGGTTCAGGCCATCGATCCTCACCGGCTTCGTCTCGTAGGCGTCATATTCTTTATAGCCCCATTCCGACTCGCGGATAGCATAGTCTTCCATGGCCTTCCCGATGCCGAGCTGACCGTTCCGATTTTTTCCCCATGCGTATATGGCGCCGTCCTCCGCGACCGCGAACACGCTGTCATTATATGCGTATATCCTGACGATGGGCGGCAATCCCCCCACCTTGACCCGCGACTTCGTCGCGGCGGTGACGCCGTTGCCCATCTGCCCATACCTGTTGCCGTCATCGCCGTCCCCAAATGCGTAGACGTCGCCGTCCTCCGTGAGGACGTAGATGTTGCAACTTCCGTTTACCGCCGCCTCCTTCGCGTTCGCTATGCCCGGAACCCGCACGTAGCCGCTCCGATAGTCCCAACCGTCGTTCCACCCTTCCCATATGGGCGGGGCGTGCACGTAGCCATCCTTGTCGATCGCGACGAGCAGGCCTGCGGAGCTGTCATTTATCATGTAGTCGCAGTAAATACTCCGTATGCCCGTCAAGCCTATGTCCACCGGCACGTTGGAAACGTAGAGCTCATCGCCGTCGACCCCTAGCTGGCTACGGTAGTTGCGTCCCCATGAATAGACCTTGCCGTCCGACGTAAGGGCGTATACGTTGCAATACGCGTCGCCCACGATGTCCACCACGCCTTCCAGGCCCTTGACCCGGACGAGCGCGGTCGAGTAGTCGACGTCGGTGCCGTCGCCCAGCTGGCCGTCATCATTGTTGCCGATTGAGTAGACCTTTCCGTCAGCCGCCAGGATGACGCGCGTCCCGTAACTGACGGTAACCTTCCTTATCGTCGGGATGCCGTCCAGCCTGGATATGAAAGGATGCTCGGAGACGCCGATTGCATCCCCCTCATACTCGGTATATTCAACTCGTATGCCCATGCCATAGACCTCGCCGCTCCTCGATATGGCGTAGACCGTCGAGCAATAGAAGTCGTCGGTTCCGTCATATGGCTCCAGCCTCGGGCAGAAGATCAATTCTTTTATTTCTTTCAAGCCGCTCAGCTTAACCAGCTCCAGGCCTTTCTCCCATTCCTCGCGGTCGTTTAGGCCCTCTAGGGACTCCCAAAACTCGGCCTGCTCCGCCTCGCTCATCTGCGATGCGCCCCATCCTGCCTTGCAGCCGTACACGTCGCCGCCCTCGGTGAGAATCAGGCTGTATACGCTATAGTAGGGAACGACTTGCCTTATGTCCGGCACCTCATCCGCGATCCGGATGAAGGCGCTCACATAGTCGATGTTAAGGTACTTCACAGAGAAGAGCCTGCAGAACTCCCCCCACGCATGGAAGGCCCCGTCATTTACCGTATACGCGCCATTGGCCCCGGGATAAAAATATATCTCGCCCATTTCCGTCGACGTGGTTGGGTCCGCCCCATCCTTCCCTATGGGATCGACCCTGGCTATGCACCCGTAGAGGGGGCAGGACATGACGGCGATGCATAGGATTACCGAAAGATACCTGCCCAAGAAGCGCACCTCCTATATAAGCGAATCGTTAAGTGCCTTGCGAGCATAATGTATGGTCAATCCCATGGGTTCCGCAGGAAACGGCGCATTATGAGCGTCGGCCTCCCCGTCGCCTGGGCGATCGAGGCCGCCTCCCCATCCGCCGGCGAACCGGGACGGCCTTGAGACCCTATCCCTCCGCCCGGCGCCATCCATGTCGAAAACGCCACCTCGATCCCCGTCCCCTCGAGCGCCCCGCTGATGAGCCCGTAGCCCCGGATTACAGTTTGGGCGTCGGTTTCCCCCATCATGTTCGTGTTGTTCACCACGTGCGTGACCTTCACCCTGCCGGCCTCGCCGATCCGCTCCGCCGCCTCGCGTATCCCCTCCGCCGTGCAGGTGAAGGGCCTGTGCGCGTTGATGACGAGGTACACGGCCGAGTCGTCCGCCGGGATGTCCGCGCGGTACCTCGAGAGCACGGTCGCGCCCAGGTCCTCGCCACCGACGTCCACCACCGCGTGGACGGACCCGTTCCCCAGCGCGGCGCCCACGTTCCTGCCCAGGGCCGGCATATCCGCGACCGTGTGCGCGCTGGCGGGCTCCACGACGGCTATCCCCAGCGCGGCCAAGCCTTCCGCGGCGTCCGAAGAGCGGTAAAAGGGGTTGATGACGTCGAGGTCGATGAGCGCCACCCTGCGCCCGCCGGCTTTAAGAAACGCGGCGCAGTTCAGGGCCGTCTCCGTCTTTCCGCTGCCGTAGTGGCCTATGAAGACGTTGACGCGCTTGGCTTCCAGCATGGCGCGTACGTCGGCCCCGTCATACATGGCTGGTGACGGCATCGCATATATCCCACTCGTATATGTTGGAAAACCTGCGGCCAAACCCGTACAAGGCGTGCCACTCCGGTATGCGTGCGAGGCGCAGGTGACGCGCCCCCAATTTTTCGCATACGCGCCGCGAGGCGTGGTTTCCATGGTCGTTGGTTATGAGGAGCCGCCCCATGCCGTGGGCCTTCGCCACGGAGGGTAGGAGCCTGCAGGCCCGCCCTGCGTACCCTATGCCGCGGTGGGCCTCGTCGACGTCGTATCCTATCTGCCCCGCATAGTAGAGGGATTCGGTGTAGCCTATCCGCAATGCGACGTTGCCCACCTTCTCGCCCCTTACGCATATGGCGAACTTATAGTCCGGCACCAACTTCCGCTCCCTGTCCTCCTGGCCCTTTCCCGTGCAGACAAGGCGCACGGTTCCGTCGCATAGCTCAGGCACCTCGATATGCCCTCCAAAGCTTACAGGGAGCGCGCCATATGAGGCCGCTTCATTCTTGGCTTCCCATTCGTCCCTAAGGATGGCATAGTTAAGCTCGTCGCCATAACTTCTATCCGACAGCTTATGCGGCGGCCGCGCCTCGATGAAGAGCCCCTCGCGGCGCATGCCGATCTTCTCCATCAACCGGTAGGACCCGACGTTCTCGCTGTCGCAGCGCGCGAAGATCCGCCGCAGTCGGAGCTCGCCGAAGCCATGGCCCAGCATGGCCGCGCCCATCTCGGACCCATAGCCGTCACGCCAATAGTCGGCGTTAACGATCCAGCCTACCTCCGCCTCGTCCCCCCTATATAGCCTGAGGCTGCATGACCCTATGACCTTGCCCGAGCCTTTGCTTACCGCCGCGTACTGCATGTTCAAGGCTGGGTCCTCGGCCGCGCCGCGGATCGACCTGTCTATGAACGCCTTGGTCTGCTCCCTGTCGTTCGGGCCGAAATCCATGTATGTCACGTTATCCGCGCGGCCGGCGTACTCATGCACGTCGTCGAGGTCGCCTTCACGGAACCCGCGCAAGGTGAGGCGCCCCGTCTCCAAGACCTTCATCCGCCCAACCCCCCGCGTGCGTCCCAGGCGACCATCCCGCCCGCGAGGATCCTGAGGGACCCGCACCCCTTGGCCTCGAGCAGGCTCGCCGCGATGCCGGCCCGGAACCCGCTCTTGCAGATCACGACCGCGTCGTCGCATGGGCCTTTCGGGCAGCCTTCGCCTTTGACGATCGCCTCGAACGTGAAGTTAACCGCCCCGTCGATGTGACCCCCGGCGTACTCCGAGGGCGTCCTCACGTCAACCAGCGTGGGCGGGTTTGGCCCATCCAGGTGCGCCCGCAGGGCGGAGGCGGAGACGTAGGGCGTTCCGCGCGTGTTTCCGCCGGCCGATATCCAGGCGTTCATCCCGCCCTTGAGCCAGCCCCTGACGTCGTCATAGCCTATGCGTTGCAATTCGGTCATCGCGTCCCCGTAGCCTAGGCCCACGGGCAGCACCAATGCCAAGGGCCTGTCGGGCGGGACCGCCACGCCGAGCCAATTGAGCTTAGGCCCGTCCGAGAAGTCCACGCTGACGCTGCCGGGGATGTGCGCCGATCCGAATGAGTAGGCGTCGCGCAGGTCCAGGACCGTCGCGCCCGACCTTATAAGGCCGTACGTCTCCGCGGCGGAGAGCCCGCCTTCGCCATCGCCGACTTGCGCGGCCAACGGGGCGCCTTCCTTGTTCAGCCTGATGATGTGGGAGAAGCTTTGCGGCCGCATGGGCAGGCGCGAGAGCAGCGCGTCCCTGAAAACGGCGGAATTCGCGTGCCGGAGCATGGGGTTCGCGGCCCTCTCATAGCCGAGCGTGGATGAGGGCTTGGCGCCCATGCCCCCGCCGCATAGCGAACCCTCGCCGTGGGCCGGAAATACCTCGAGGTGATCCGGCAGGGGGGCCAGCACCTTATATAGGCTGTCGTATAGGCTGGCCGCCAAGGCTTCCATGCTCTCCGAGCCCGGGAGGTCGGGCCTGCCCACGTCCCCCACGAAGAGGAGGTCTCCGGTGAGGATCATCCCCGGCTCGGCGCCGCGCGCCAGGTCACTGACCAGGAAGGACGTGGACTCCGGCGTGTGGCCGGGGGTATGCAGCGCCGTCATCACGGCCTGCCCGAATGCGAATCGTTCGCCATCCCTCAGGTACGCCGCCTCATAGCCGACCCGCGCGCTTTCGTGGATGCGCACCCTGGCTCCCGTCGCGGCCCTCAGCTCCTGCGCCCCCGAGACGTGGTCCGCATGGACGTGCGTCTCGAAGACGTCCGTTATGGCCATCCCCTTCCCCTTCGACGCGCGCAGGTACGCGCCTATGTCACGCTTAGGGTCGACCACGGCCATGACGCCGGCGGCCGGGCACCCGACCATGTATGAGTAGCAGCCCAACCCCGGGGTCCCCACTTGCTCGAAGAACATGGCGATCCTCCCTTTTGCCCTTTTATCCTTTCACCGTCCCGTACGGCCATTCGTTTATGCCGCCGATGTTCACGGCCTTCCCGTAGCCCATCGCCCTCAGCGTCTTCGCCGCCCTGCCCGCGCGCCCCCCGCTCCGGCAGTAGGTGAGTATGTAGGCGCCCTTGTCCGGCAGCTCGGCCGCGGCCCGTCCGACGAGGCCGTCGACCGGGATCAATATGGATCCCGCGATCCTGGCCTCCGCGTACTCCGCGGGCGTACGCACGTCCAGCACCACGTGCGGCTCCGATGAGCCCATGATCCTATGGGCCTCCTGCTGCGTCATCCTAGGCGCGTCGGCGCTTGGGTCTATGGCCGCCATTGATGTGCTCCATCCTTTCGCTATGGGATCGTGCCGGCCGACCCTATCAGCCGGCCCAGAAGGCCGACCGCATCTCCTTCATGTAGTACGTCAGCATCTCGAACGTGACGTCCGGCGGGACCGAGTGGTCTATGCCGGGGATGTACCCACCCCGCTCGACCACGGGAGCGACGCGCAGGATCTCGCCCAGCACGTCCTTCCTGTCCCCCAGGAGCGCCTTCTTGTCTATGCCGCCGATCATGAGGAGCTCCTTGCCGTACTCCGACCGGTACCGCACGACGTCGGAGCCGCTCTGCACCTCCATGGGATAGACCCCGTTGACGCCGGCGTCCAGCCATAGCGGTATCAACTCGTCCACGTGGCCGTCGCTGTCGACGAAGATGACGTCGACGCCCTTTGAGCGCAGGAAGTCCGTTACCTTTTTATACGCCGGCGACATGTGCTTCCTGAACAGCGCGGGCGATATGAGCGAGGCGTGGTTATAGCACATGTCCTCCCAAAAAATGAACCAGTCGATCGTCGTTTCGCGCAGGGCCCTCTCGATGACGGCGAGCATCAGCTCCACGCGGTTTTCCACCATTTCCCCGACCAGCGCGGGGTCGTCGTGGTACGCGAAGGCCAGACCCTCCATGCCCATGTAGTTGCGCAGCGGGCCGTAGAAGCCGCCGTAGCGGTCGCCTCCCATCCCCAGCGGGACGTCGCGGCCCGCCCATGCGGCGCACTTGGCGGGCCAATCGGCTGGGAAGCGCTCGGCCTCATTGAGCTGCAGCCTAGGGAGCAGCGCCCGAAAATCCTCGGCGGCCTTGACCGGGAAGTCGAGGAACTCCGGCATGGACATGTCGTTGCCTTGCTTGTACTCCCTCATCTTAATGCCTTCGTGGTTTACATACGTGACGAACGTGCCGTCGTCCTCCAGGATCTCCGTCTTGAAGGCCGGGCAGAGGCCGAAGCCCACGTCCGTATACCGCATCGGATCGAAGCCCAGGGAGTCGCTCACGTCCCAATAGTTCTCGGCGTCCTTGATATGGCCCTCAGACCGCCACTTCTTATATGTGGACATCCAGAACCCGATGGGGACGGGCCTGTAGAAAGGCCGGTCGACGGGCTTGAACCGCATCGTGGCCAAAAACCGCTCCCTATGGGTCATCGCCTTGCTTGGCATAGGTGTTTCGCCCCTTTCCCACCCCCGTTTATGCATCGCATCCATTGTAGCAGTATGGGGGCGACGATACATCGCGGATGCCTAAAAAATGGGCATGGAAAAAGGGCTCATCGTGACGCCCTTTTCATGGATTGCTTCGTCGCCTACAGGATCCTCGCAATGACGGGCTGGAGGGCTCAGGATGACAAAAGGGTGTCATTGCGAGGAGCGGAAGCGACGCGGCAATCCCGCATTAAGGTGTCATTGCGAGG
>WRCU01000074.1 GCA_009783805.1 Oscillospiraceae bacterium | reverse complement strand
TCCTGAAGGACATCAGCACGGTCAGGTATCAGCCGCAGCGCCTGTGGGACTGGAGCAGGATAGCCCTCGAGGTGGCGATGGGCTGAGCGGCGCGGCGATCCGTATCCCGTCATTGCGACGGACGGGCATCGTCACTCGAACTTCACGATCCTCGCGAACTCGTCCGACTTGAGCGACGCGCCCCCGACCAGCCCACCGTCTATGTCCGGCATGCCGAACAGCTCGCCGGCGTTCGCGGCCGTCACGCTGCCGCCGTACTGTATGCGCACCATGCCGCCTTCCTCCACGCCGTACAGCTCCTTGACCGCCTTGCGGATGATGGAGCAGGCCTCGTTCGCCTGGGCGGCGGTGGCGGTTTTCCCGGTGCCTATCGCCCAAATGGGCTCGTAGGCTATGACCAGCGTGCCCAGCCAGTCGGCCGTCACGCCCTGCAGCGCCCTCTTCACCTGGTACCTCAGTATCTCCGGCATCACCCCGAGCTCCCTCTGCTCCAGGGACTCGCCGACGCACACGATGGGCTTGAGGCCGGCCTTAAGCGCCGCCAGCGCCTTCCTGTTCACGTAGCCGTCGGTCTCGCCGAAATACTCACGCCTTTCGGAATGGCCTATCAACGCGTACTCGACCCCGGCGGCCAGCAGCATCTGCGCCGAGACCTCACCCGTGTAGGCGCCCTTCTCCTCATAATGGACGTTCTGCGCGCCCACCTTCACGGACGTCCCCTTGGCGGCCTCGACCACCTCGGGTATGCAGACGTAGGGGACTATGACGACGGTCTCGGTCCCCGCCCCCTCCACTTTCGGCGCCAGCTCGCGGACGTATGCCGCCGCCTCCCCGGGGAGCTTGTTCATCTTCCAGTTGCCCGCTATGATCTTGCCCCTGTTGTCCTTCAGGCAGGCGATGCCGGGCAGCTCCTTGCCTTCCAGGAACTCAAGCGACGCCCCGCCGCCCGTCGAGATGTGGGAGATCCTGCCTGCGAAGCCCATCTGCTCCACCGCGGCTACGGAGTCGCCCCCGCCGACTATCGAGACCGCGCCCGACTCGGCCACGGCGCGCGCGATCTCCTTGGTCCCCTTCGCGAAGTTCGGGAACTCGAAGACGCCCATGGGCCCGTTCCAGACGATGGTCTTCGCCCTCCTGATCTCATGGGTGTACTGCTCTATCGTCACGTTCCCTATGTCCATGCCGATCCAGCCGTCCGGCATCGCATCGGAGGGAACGTATTTATTCTCGGTGTCCGCCTTAAATTCCTTCCCTATGATGCTGCCGACGGGCAGCAGCAGGTTGACGCCGTTGGACTCCGCCTTATCCATGATCTTACGGGCCAGCCCCAGCTTGTCGTCCTCGCATATGGAGTTCCCTATCGCGTACCCCTTGGCCTTCAGGAACGTGTACGCCATCCCGCCGCCGATTATCAGGGTGTCCACCTTGCCCAGGAGGTTCTCTATGACCCCGATCTTGTCGGAAACCTTCGCGCCGCCCAGGATCGCCACGAACGGCTTTTCGGGCGAGCTCAGGGCCTTGCCCATGAAGCTGAGCTCCTTCTGGATAAGCATGCCGCAGACCGACGGCAGGAATTCCGCTATGCCGGCCGTGGAGGCGTGCGCCCGATGCGCCGTTCCGAAGGCGTCGTTGACGAACACGTCGGCCATGGAGGCCAACTCCTTCGCGAAGGCCGGGTCGTTCTCCTCCTCCTCCTTATGGAACCTCACGTTCTCCAGCATCATTATTTGCCCCGGCTTGAGCGAGGCCGCCTTTTCCTTGGCGTCGGGCCCGATCACGTCCGAGGCGATGGAAACCCGGACCTTCATGAGGTCCGAAAGCCGCGCGGCTGCGGGCTTAAGGCTGAGTTTGGCGTCAAAGCCGCCCTTCGGCCTACCTAAGTGGGATATGAGTATCACGGCCGCCTTGCTCTCGACGAGGTACCGAATGGTCGGGACCGCCCCTAGGATCCTGCTGTCGTCCGTCACCTTGAGGTCGGCGTCCAAGGGGACGTTGAAATCCACCCTGACCATCGCCTTCTTGCCCGCCACGTCGATGTCCTTGATGCTCTTCTTGTTCAGCATGCCCATCCTAGGTCCCGACCTCTCCCCATGGTTTATTTCGGGCGTCCGCGCCCGACCCAACATCAAGCGCCGCCTCAGGTGAGGCGGCGTTTTATGTCCCAGCTATGGTCGCCCCCAGCTTCGCCAGCCCATGCCATGGGGCGCTTTAAAACAACTATCTGCCCGAGTCGACCGCCGCCATGTGGTGGATGAGGTCGATGACCTTGTTCGAGTAGCCCCACTCATTGTCATACCAGGCCACCAGCTTGACGAATGTGTCCGTGAGCGCGATGCCGGCCCTCTTGTCGAAGATGGACGTCGCGGCCTCTCCGATGAAGTCGGAGGAGACCACGTCCTCATCCACGTACATCATGATGCCCTTCATGTTCCCTTCGGCCGCCGCCTTGACCGTCGCGCAGATCTCCTCGTACTTGGCCGGCTTCTTCAAGTTCACGGTCAGGTCGACCACCGAGACGTTCACCGTGGGCACGCGCAGCGACATGCCGGTCAGCTTCCCGTTCAGCTCCGGGATGACTTTGCCCACCGCCTTTGCGGCCCCCGTCGAGGAGGGGATGATGTTCGCCGAGGCGGCCCTGCCACCGCGCCAATCCTTCCTCGAGGGCGCGTCCACGACCATCTGGGTGTTCGTGACGGAATGGACGGTCGTCATGAGCCCGTCCGCGATGCCGTAGGCGTCGTTGATCACCTTGGCCAACGGGGCCAGGCAGTTGGTCGTGCATGACGCGTTGCTTACGAACCTCATGTCCTTGGTATACTTGTCCAGGTTCACCCCGCACACGAACATCGGCGTGTCGTCCTTGGATGGGCCGGAAAAAATGACCTTCTTCGCCCCTCCGTCGATGTGCCCCTGCGCGAGCTTCTGCTCATGGAATATGCCCGTGGCGTCTATGACGTAATCCGCCCCCACGTCGCCCCATGGGATGTTCTTGGGCTCCTTCTCGGCGAAGAACCTTATCTTTTGGCCGTTGACCGTGACCGAGGCATCGTCGTACTCCACCTTCCCGGGGAACCTGCCGTGCACCGTGTCATACTTGAGCATATAGGCCAGGTAGTCCGGCGTCATGAATGGGTCGTTTATACCCACGAAGCTGACGTCCCCACGCTCCAGGCCCGCGCGGAAGGATAGCCTCCCTATCCTGCCGAAACCGTTGATCCCCACTTTTATCGCCATATCTCCCCAATCCCCCCGAAAAGTTGATTTTTCGCGGCGTCCATATCCCGCCCACAAAGCATACGCGGTATTATATTAGACGTATGTCGTACTTGTCCACCATGGCTGCGGGCTGGTACGAAAGCTTGGCCTTCCTCAGGCCCTCGTTGCCCATGTCCTGCTCCCTGTTTATATATGCGACGTCCTTCCACTCATTCTCGCAGAATTGCTGGTTGATCATGGCGTATATCCCGCTGTACCTGGCGTCGCCTTTCTCCACATGTATCACGGCCGTGTCGCCTTTGGGCACGTCGCCCACGGTGTACGCGCAGTACCGGCCGTCCGCCTTGATGAATGCGCCCTTGCACGAGAGGCTTCCGAAGCTTTCTAAAAGCTCCATGTTGGCGAGCCTCTCATAGCCGGCCCCGACGTCGCCCTCGTCCCTGGAGGCGACCCAGCCTTCCAATACGGCCACCGCCTCCCGGGCGTTCTCAGGGGTCATCCTGACGTACTCCCAGTCATACAGCGACTTGAACTTGTTCATGTGGTTCCTCTTCCCGTCATACCTCTTCCCTTTGAGGCCTATCAGGTCGGAGGACAGGTAGACGTAGTCGCCGCTGTCCCGGTCGTGGCTGACGGCTGAGCCCGCCGCCGCCGATAGGGCCAACCCCACTTGGTCCTTGTCGGCCTTCCTTATCAGGGGGACCTTCCCTTTCCCGCGGAAGTACCCCCTGAGTTCGCCCAAGCACGCCGCGAGGGCCTCGGCGTGCTCGTCCGGCCCCATCGGCCTGTCGGCGATGGGGAACATCGCGTACTCCTCGCCCGCGGCGCCCGCGTGGAACACGCACAGAAAGCCGCCGACGACCGCGAACCTGCTTTCGTACGGCTTCCTCCATATGAAAAGGTTGGTGAAGCTCATCTCCGAGACCTTGACTTCGTTCGCGCCCACGTACCTGTCGAAAAGCCCTTTGTCACCCAGCGTTATCTCATTGAGACTGATCAATTAGCAAAGGCCCCCAATATTGTTTATGGCACTTTCGTGAGCTAGGCGCCGAAGGACATGCCCAGGTTCAGGCAGCTCCTCACGACCTCGCTTTCCATGGTCAGGCGCCTGAACCCTCTCAGCGCGTCCGATATCGGGACGGCGACCATGGAGCCGCCCACGAAGGCGACCATCGAGCCGTACGTCCCCTCGCATGCCATTTCCACGGCTTTCATGCCGTAGGCGGTGGCCAGCGTCCTGTCATAGGGTACCGGCCGCCCACCCCTCAGCAGGTTGCCCAATACGGTCACCTGACACTCTATGCCGGTAAGCCGCTCCAGGCCCGTGGCCAGCCTGATGCCGGCCGCGCCCAGCCGGTCCCTGCCCCCCAGGCCCTCCGTGTCGGCCGAGACGCCCGTAAGCCCATCCTCCGCCGAAACCGCCCCTTCGGACATGACGATTATACTGAAGCTTTTTCCGTCGTTCCTCCGCTGCAGGACCTTACGCGCCACCTTGCCTACGTCGTACGTGAATTCCGGGGTGAGGAGGACGTCCGCCCCACCGGCCAGCCCGGACTCCACCGCCACCCATCCCGACCGGCTCCCCAGGACCTCCAGGATCATCAGCTTATGGCTGGACTCCGCGCTGGAGTGCAGCTTGTCTATCGCACCCACCGCGAAGTCCACCGCCGTCGTGAACCCGACGGTCATGTCGGTGCCGCTCACGTCGTTCTCCACGGACTTGGGCAGCGCTATCACGTTGAGCCCTTTTTCCTGCAGCCTGGCCGCTATGCGCAGGGTCTCCGCGTTCCCGACGGCGATCAGGCAGTCCAGCCTATGCATCCTGAAGGATTCCGCCGCCCTATCCGACTGGTCGCTGTAGCCGTACTCGCCGTCCTTGTCCATCTTGAAGCGGAATGGGTCGCGGTTGCCCGACAGCCCCAGGATCGACCCTCCCTTGTCCAGGATCCCCGAGACGTGCTCCTGCCTCAGTTTAATGAAATTGTTGGCCACGAGGCCCTTGTAGCCGTCCCTAAAGCCGACGGCCTCCATGCCGTGCTTGGACATGGCCGTCTTCCCTATGGCCCGTATGACGGCGTTCATGCCCGGGCAGTCGCCGCCGTCCGTCATTATTCCGATTCTCCTGGCCAACACAAGCCCTCCCCCGCCCGTCGCGGCTTTCGCGCCGCATGAAAGGCCCCACGCCTCAGTCGGCCGCCGCCTCGACGATCCTGCGCACCATCTCCGAAGCCTTGGCTATGTCATCGCGGCGTATGCGCTCGCCGACCGTATGCACCTTCTCCATCCCCAACCCTAGGTTGACCGACCTCATCCCCGACGCGTTGAACACGTTGGTGTCGCTGCCGCCGCCGGTGGCCTTGAGCCTGGCCGCCAATCCCATCCGGCCGAAGGCTTTTTCCAGCAGGCGTATGATGGGGTCTTCGGCGCCTACCTCAAACCCCTCGTACTCCATGCACGTCTTTATTTCGGCGCTCGCCCCGGCCCTGGCGGCGGCGTCCCTGAACCTGCCCTCCATATGGGCGACCTGCCCGTCCAGCTTCGCCTTCACCGCGCTCCTGGCCTCGCATTCCATGGAGACCTGCCCGCAGACTATGTTCGCGGCGCCCTCACCCTTGATCGTCCCTATGTTCGCCGTCGTCTCCGGGTCGATCCTGCCCAGCCTCATCCCGCTGACGGCCTCCGCCGCCACGGACACGGCGTTCACGCCCTTCTCCGGCTCGATGCCGGCATGAGCCGCCACGCCCGTGATCGTCACGTCCAGCGTGGCCTGGTACGGCGCCTTCACGAACACGTCGCCTATCGGGCCGCCCCCGTCGAGCACGAAGCAGTATTGGGGAGGGGCGCCCCGGTGCCTGTATGCCTTGGCCCCCATCAGCCCTATCTCCTCGGCGACGGTAAGTAATATGTGCACGTCCCCGCCCGGACCGCCGGACCGGATCGAGTCCCCGACGCCGCCGAGTATGGCGACTACCCCCGCGCAGTCGTCGGCCCCCAACACGGTGTCGCCCGAACTCACTATGTACCCGCCCTCTTCCCTCGGCCTGATCCCCTTGCCGGGCGCGACCGTGTCCATGTGGGCGACCAGCATTATGGGCGGGGCGCCCGCGGTGCCCTTGACCAGCCCGTACAGGTTGCCCGCCTCGCCCCCGACGGCCCCCGCGGAGCCGTCATCGGCCAAGGCTATCCCCGCCTCGGCGAACGCGGCGGCCGCGGCCTCCGCGAAGGCCCCTTCGCCCCTCGACGGCCTGTGGATCGAGGTCAGACGCATGAACGCCTCAATCAGTCCGATGTCCGGCATGCCTACCTACCTTTCCCGTTCCCGGCCTTAACGCAACGTAGCCTAGCCAAGGCACCGCCGTTACCGATGCAGGCTGCCCCGCCCCAGCAGGCCGCGGAACCCCCGTTGCCTCAACGCCTCATACAGGACTATCGCGACGGAGTTCGAGAGGTTGAGCGAACGCGCCCGCGCGTCCATGGGTATCCTCACGCAGTCGGCGTAGTTGTCTTTCAGCAGGCCCTCCGGCAGGCCGGACGTCTCCGACCCGAAGACCAGCATCAGGTCCTCATGGGCGGCGTAGTCCACGTCCGTGTAGACGGACGCGGACTTCGTGGACGCGTAGATGAGCTTGGCCCCCGCGCTGCCCGCCTTCAGCTCGTCCAGGTCCGCGCACCTGCGTATGCCAACGAATTCCCAATAGTCCAGCCCCGCCCTCCGCATGCGCGCGTCGTCCAGCCCGAAACCCAGCTCCCCCACGAGGATCAGCCCACAGCCGGCGGCGGCGCAGGTCCTGGCGACGTTGCCGGTATTCTGCGGTATCTCAGGCTCCACCAAGACCACGTCTATGCCCATCGGCTGTCCTGGCCGGGCACCTTTATCGGCGCCGGCGACCTTTGCGTTTTGCGGCATTCTGCCATATTATATACCTTACCATGGCCAATGGAACCATTGGCGTGACGGGAGGCTTTAATGGCATATTATTACAGGAAGCGGCGCCAAAGCCATGAAGGCCTTTTCTTCCTGATCCTGGTGGCGGTCGCCATAACGCTCCTCATAATCTTGGGCTTCACCATCAAGGGCAGGTACTTCGGCGGGGACGGGCCGGAAGGCGGGGGGCTGGCGGACGCCTCGGGCGGCACCGGCACCCAGGCCACCTCGCAGACGCCGGGGGGCACGGACGCCGG
>WRCU01000073.1 GCA_009783805.1 Oscillospiraceae bacterium | reverse complement strand
TGGCCCCGTTGGGCATAACCTCGACCATAACCGTGCCGCTCTTTTATCGGGACAGCTTCTGGGGCGTCTTCTGCGTCGACGACTGCGTCAAGGAGCGCTACTTCACGGAGGGTGAGATAAGCCTCCTCTACTCGGCCGGCCTCATGATGGTGAACGCCATCCACCGCAACAGGCACGCGGCCGACATGGCCCTGCAGCTCGCCAAGCTGAGCCTGGTGGTCAAGGCGACGAAGATCGGCCTATGGGACATAGAGGTCGCGTCCGCGGACCCGGACGACCCGGAGAGCCGCTACGTGTGGTCGGGGGAGTTCCGCCACATGCTGGGATACGGGGACGAGGCCGACTTCCCGAACGTCGCCCCGAGCTGGAGCGACCGCATCCACCCGGAAGACAAGGACGGGGTCTATGAGGCCTTCGGGGCCCACCTCGCCGACCGGACGGGCATGACGCCCTACAACATCGAGTACCGCATGCAAAAGAAAGACGGCGCGTACGCCTACTTCCGCGACGTCGGGGAGACGATCAGGGGCAAGGACGGCACGGCCATCCGCGTCGCGGGGGCGCTCCTGGACGTGACCGCCAACAAGGCCCTGCTCAACGACCTGAAGACGGAGAAGGAGGCGGCGCAGAAGGCCAACGAGGCCAAGACGGCCTTCTTGGCGAACATGTCGCACGAGATCAGGACGCCGATGAACGCCATACTCGGGATGGCCGAGATACTCGAGCACGAGGACCTGAACCACCGCCAGATGGGCTTCGTCAGGGACATCAGCAGCTCGGCCTACTCGCTCCTGGGCATCATCAACGACATACTCGACATGTCCAAGATCGAGGCGGGCAAGCTGGAGCTCCACCCCGTGGACTACAGCCTGAACCAGTTCCTCGACAACGTCGTTTCCATGTTCACCCACGTCGCGGGCAGCAAGGGGCTCGAGTTCATCTTCGAGACGGTGGGCGAGATGCCCGACTACCTCTACGGCGACGACATACGGCTAAGGCAGGTCGTCACGAACATCTGCGGCAACGCCGTCAAGTTCACGGAGGAGGGCCAGGTGAGGCTCTCGGTCTCCGCCACGGACGGCACGCTCACCTTCAGGATAGAGGACACCGGGCCCGGCATACGCAAGGAGGACATACCCACGCTCTTCAACGCCTTCGAGCAGGCCGACAAGGCCAAGAACAGGAGCGTGGTCGGCACGGGGCTCGGGCTGCCCATATGCAAGTCGTTCATCGAGATGATGGGCGGCCATATCACTGTCACCAGCGAGTACGGGCTGGGCGCGGAGTTCGCCGTCACGCTGCCCATCGTCAAGGGCAACCCCGACAACATCAGGGTGGCGGAGACGTTCGCCACTGACCAGGACATAACCGCGCCTGACGCCAAGGTCCTCATCACCGACGACAACGAGTTCAACCTGAAGGTGGCCTGCGGCCTGCTGAGCCTCATGGACATAAAGGCGGAGACGGCCGAGTCGGGCGCGAGGTCGATCGAGATGGTGACGGAGCGCGACTACGACATCGTCTTCATGGACCACATGATGCCGGAGATGGACGGGGTCGAGACCGTCCAGAGGATCAGGGCGATGGACGGCAGGTACGAAAGGCTGATCATAATCGCGCTCACGGCCAACGCGGTCAAGGGCGCGCGCGAGATGTTCATCGAGAACGGTTTCGACGACTTCCTGGCCAAGCCCGTCGACACGGACGAGCTGCGCGAGATGCTGAGGAAGTACCTGCCGCCCGGCAAGGTGCGCAGCGAAGGCAGGAACGACAGCCTCCAGTACACCATGGAGAAGAAGGCGGAGATAAGGAGGAAGTCGATCCTCTCCTTCGTGAGGGAGAATAGGCAGACCTTCGACAAGGTCGCCATGGCGCTGGACTCGGGCGACGTGAAGACGGCCCACAGGATAGCGCACACCCTCAAGAGCGTCGCGGGGTACCTGGGCAAGAAGAGGCTCCAGCAGGCGGCGCTGCTGCTGGAGGAGGCGCTCAAGGGCGGGTCCGCGGACCATACGCCCAAGATGCTTGAGACCCTGGAGAGGGAGCTGTCGTCCGCCCTGCGGGAGTTCGAGCCGCTGGTGCGGGAGGCGGAGGCCAAGAGGCCGCCGGCCCTGCCGATGGAAGGGGAGGCCCTGGCGGCCCTGCTGGAAGAGCTGAGGCCGCTGCTGGCCAAGGGCGACTTCGCGGCGACCGAGTACGTGGATAGGTTGGAGCGTATCCAGGGAATGGAATCGGTGGCGGAGCGGATAGACGACTATGACTTCTCGGGGGCGCTGAGGCTGATAGAGGCTATGTGAGGCCGATTGGGATCACGTGAGGCCGGGCTGCGATTGGGGAAATATGGCGGACAGCGAAATTCTGCAAGGCGAGAACGAGAGGATGCGGCTGCTTCTGGACAGCTCGCCGATCTCGTGCCGCCTGATGCGCAGGGTGGGCATCGGCAGCTACGACATGATCGAGTGCAACGAGAAGGCGGTCGAGCTGTTCGGGTTTCGGGACAAGGAGGACGCGAAGGCGCGTTACTTCATAACTTATCCCAAGAACCAGCCGGACGGCTCAAACTCCATCGCCAGGGGGATAGGCTTCCTGGAGAAGGCGTACGCCGAGGGGCGGTGCGTCTCCGAATTCACGCTGCAGGACACGATGGGCGCGCTGATACCGTGCGAGGTGACGCTGGTCCGCGTGCGGTACGGGAACGAGTACGTCGTGGCCGGCTACAACCGCGACCTGCGCGAACACAACGAGATGCTGAGGGGCATAAGGCGGCGCGACGAGCTGCTGGGGGCCATGAACCGAGTCGCGGGGATACTCCTGGCCGCATCGAGCGAGGGCGGGTTTGAGGCGACCCTGCTGCAGGGCATGAGGATCATAGGCGAGTGCCTCGGCGTGGGCTGCGTCTGGATCTGGAGGAACGAGTCGGTGGGGGGTGACCTCCACTTCGCGCTGAGGCACAAGTGGGTCTCCGAGGGCAGCGCCGAAGCCCCGAGCATACCGATAGGGACCTCATACCCGTACACCGCGAGGATGCTGGGCCTGTTCGGCCGCGGCGAGTGCATGAACGGCCCCGTCAGCGAGCTGCCGCCGGACGAGCGTGAGCTTTTGGCGCCGCTCGGCCTCAAGTCGACGGTCGCCATACCCATGCTGCGGCAGGGGGTCTTCTGGGGGATACTGTGCGTCGACGACTTCCTGGCGGAGCGCCGCTTCGCCGACGGGGAGATAGAGATACTGAAGTCCACGGCCCTGATGCTCCTGAACGCCATCGACAGGGACGCGCAAGCGAGCCTGCTGCGCGAGGCGCTGGGCCGGGCCTCGCTCCTCCTGGACACAGCGCCATTCGCCATCCACTTCTGGGACAAGGACGAGAGGCTGTTCGACTGCAACGAGTATTCGGTCCTCCTGTTCAAGATGGACGACAAGCAAGGGTACCTGGAGCGGTTCGACCAGCTCTCGCCGGAGCTGCAGCCGGACGGGTCCGACTCGGCGGCCATGAAGTCGCACTACATCAGGAAGGCCTTCAGGGAGGGCCGCGCGAGCTTCAACTGGATGCACCGGACCGCCGACGGGGAGCCGCTGCCCTCGGAGATCACCCTCGTGCGCGTGGGGTACGGAGATGGGCACGCCGTGGCCGGGTACGTGCGCGACCTGCGCGAGCACAACCGGATGATGGCCGAGATAGACGAGAGGGACAAGCTGCTGGCCGCGGGCAACAGGTCGGCCACGCTGATGCTTTCGGCCATGGACGACGAGCGGTTCGAGGCATCCCTGCACGAGAGCCTGGGCGTGATCGGGGCCAACCTGGACGTCGACAGGGTGCAGATATGGCGGAACGAGTCCGTGGGCGGCGAGCTGTGCTTCGTGCACAGGTACGAGTGGCTTTCGGAGTTCGGCGAGAGGAACGTCGCGGTGCCGATAGGGCTCGGGTTCCCATACTCATCCAAGCCGGACTGGCTGAGGCGGTTTCGGAGGGGCGAGTGCGTCAACGCCCCCATATCGGCCCTGACCGAGGATGAGGCGCTTTTCCTGTCCGCCTACGGCATGAAGTCCATCGTCATAATCCCCCTCTTCATGAGGGGGGACTTCTGGGGGTTCTTCAGCGTGGACGACTGCCGGCGCGACCGGTCGCTCACCGAGGAGACGATAGACATCCTGCGCTCCATAGGCCTCATGATCGCCAACGCGCTCCTGCGCAGGGAGATGACGATGCGCCTGAGGCAGGCGAGCGACGCCAAGAGCGACTTCCTCGCGAGCATGAGCCACGAGATGCGCACCCCGCTGAACGCCGTGATCGGCCTGACCAGGCTCATGCTGGAGGGGACGGCCTTGGACGCGGGGACGCGGGCCAATTTGGGGAAGGTCCATGGCGCCGGGGACATGCTCCTGTCGATCGTGAACGACATACTCGACATATCGAAGATCGAGGCGGGCAAGATGGAGCTCGTGGAGGTGGACTACGACGTCCCGAGCTTGATAAACGACACGGTGGCCCAAAACATCCTGAGGATAGGCGAGAAGCCGATCGAGCTGAGGCTGGACATAGGCGGGGACCTCCTGTCGCGCCTGCACGGCGACGAGCTGCGGGTCAAGCAGATAATGAACAACCTCCTGTCCAACGCCATCAAGTACACGAAGGAAGGGCACGTGGAGCTCAGGGTGCGCTGCGAGCGGGCGGGGCCCGAGGTGGAGCCCGGGGTGGGCTACGTCTGGCTGGAGATAACGATAAGCGACACGGGCATAGGGATCCGCCCGGAGGACATAGGCGACCTCTTCAAGGACTACGCGCAGCTGGACTTGAAGGAGAACAGGAAGGCCGAGGGCACGGGCCTGGGCCTGCCCATAACCAAGAGCCTGGTCAGCATGATGGGCGGGACCGTCGGCGTGGAGAGCGAGTACGGCAGGGGCAGCGCCTTCGCCGTGCGCATACTGCAGAAGTCGGTCTCCGACGTGCGGATAGGCCAGCACGTCGCGGACGGGCTCAAGGCCAACCGCTACGCCGACGAGAAGCGCGCGCGGGACTCGAGGTTCAGGCGCATCCAGCTGCCCTACGCGCGCGTGCTGGTCGTCGACGACAACGCGACGAACCTGGACGTGGCCAAGGGCCTGCTCTCGCCCTACGGCATGAAGGTTGACTGCGTGTCCGGCGGGCGCCTGGCGGTCGAGGCGATACGCGAACAAAAGGCGCGCTACGACGCCGTCTTCATGGACCACATGATGCCGGACCTGGACGGGATCGAGGCCACGCGGATCATCCGGGAGGAGATAGGGACCGACTACGCGCGGGCCATACCGATAATAGCGCTGACGGCGAACGCCATCGCCGGGAACGAGGCGATGTTTTTAAGCAAGGGCTTCCAGGCGTTCATATCCAAGCCCATCGAGATGGGCCGCCTCGACGAGGTCATCCGCCGCTGGGTGCGCGACCCCGCGCGGGAGGGGGCGCACGGGGACGGCTTTGACGCGGTCGGCGGGGCCGCTGGCGGGATCGCGGGCGGGATCGCAGGCCAAGCCGGCTGCGGCGGCACGGATATCCGCGATGGCATTGGGGCGGGGGGTGGGGATGGCCTTGGGCCGCGGCCCGGGGCGGCGCGGGAAGGGACGGGGCCCGAGGCGGGGCTGGGCCCGGGGATCATGGACTGCGCGCCCACGCCCTTGGTGGACGTGGCCGACGGGCTGAGGCGATTCGGCGGGGATGAGGTGATGTACCAAAAGTCGCTGCGCTCATACTGGGCCCATACGGGGGCCTTGCTGGATAGGCTGGGCGAGGCGGGCGCGGGTGACCTGACCGACTACGGGATAACGGTGCACGGCATAAAGGGCGCGAGCCGCAGTATCGGCGCCCGCGTGACGGGTGACTTGGCGGAGGCGCTGGAGCTCGCGTCCTCCAAGGGGGACCGCGAGGCGATAGTCGGGAAGGGCGGCGAGCTCGTCAGGCAGGTCAGGGAGGTGATCGCCTGGATCGGCGGCCTGCCCATGATGCGCGGCGGGGGCGCGGGCAGGCCCAGGAAGGCGGCGCCTGACCCGGGGCTGCTGAGGAGGCTGCATGAGGCCTGCGACAGGCTGGAGACGGACGCGATAGACGAATGCGTGAGGGAGCTGGAGGCTTTCGAGTACGATTCGGGCGGCGGGCTGGTGGCGGAGATAGCCGGCAGCGCCAACCGATTCGACTACGGGGAGGTCATGAGGAGGCTGTCGCCGGCCATGGGGGGCGGCGGCGGGACTGATGGGGCGGAAGGGCCCTAGAGCGCGGGGGTGCCAATGGGGGGCGCGAGGAAGACGGTCTACATAGTCGACGACAACCACACGAACCTGACGTCGGGCAGAAACATGCTCATGACCTTCTACCAGGTCATTCCGGCCATGACGGCCCAGGCCATGTTCGAGAACCTCGAGAAGGTCGTCCCCGACCTCATCCTCCTCGACATAGAGATGCCGGGGATGGACGGGTACGAGGCAATGAGGAGGCTTAAGTCCGACGCCCGGTGGGCCGAGGTCCCGGTCATATTCCTCACGGCGAAGGACGACGCGGACAGCGAGATCGAGGGGCTCGACCTCGGGGCGGTGGACTACATAAAGAAGCCTTTCGTCGCGCCCCTGCTCCTGAAGCGCATAGAGAAGGAGCTGCTCTTCCACCAGCAGCGCAGGGAGCTGATCGAGACCCAAAAGGAGCTGCGCCACCACCTCGAGAACCTGGAGGAGCTCGTGCTCCAGAAGACCGAGACGGTGATGATGCTGCATAACGCGGTCTTCGACACCGTCATAGAGATGGTCGAGTTCCGCGACAACTACACGGGCGGGCACATCACGCGCACCCAGATGTACCTTAGGGTCCTCCTGGACGAGATAGGGAAGGGGGGGGTGTACGCAGGCGAGGTGGCGGGCTGGGACATGGGCGCCATACTCACGGCTTCCAAGCTCCACGATGTAGGCAAGATAGCCGTCTCCGACACGATACTCGGGAAGAACGGGAAGTTCACCGAGGAAGAGTACGCCATCATGAAGACCCACGTGACGGTCGGCGTGGACGCGATAGAGAAGATCGTGCGGAAGACGGGCGAGGACACCTTCTACAACCACGCCATACGCATGGCGGGGACGCACCACGAGAAGTGGGACGGGGGCGGGTACCCCATCGGGCTCAAGGGCGCGAACATCCCCTTGGAGGGCCGGCTCATGGCCATAGCCGACGTCTATGACGCGCTGATATCCAAGAGGCAGTACAAGGACCCGATGCCGCACGAGAAGGCCTGCGCGATCATAGAGGAGGGTTCCGGGACCCACTTCGACCCGGCGCTCATCGAGGTCTTCGGCAGGGTGAAGGGCCGTTTCGCCGAGGCCGCCGGCATCGCCGGCTAAGGCGAGGGCGTCATTGCGAGGAGCCCAGCCTTAGGCCCGTCATTGCGAGGAGCCTGTAGGCGACGAAGCAATCCAGCCTTA
>WRCU01000072.1 GCA_009783805.1 Oscillospiraceae bacterium | reverse complement strand
GCGATGGTTTGCAAGGACCTGCCCCAATGCGAGGCGGTGATGGGGGCCCTGGCGCCCGCGGGCGCATACGGCCCCGACTGCGGCGGCTTGGGCAGCCCGAGGCTCATATCGGGCAAGGACAAGGAGTATAAGGGCGGGTTCGTGGTCATACCCTCATACCTGTCCAAGGGCCTGGAGTTCGACGCCGTCGCCGTGCTGGGCGCCGACGAGCCCAGCTACCCCGGGTCCGAGCTGGACGTGAAGCTGTTGTACGTCTCCATGACGAGGGCCCTCCACGCGTTGGCCCTCATCTGGCACGGGACCCCCTCACCGCTCATCGCCGGCCTGCTGTAGGGGCGACCGTCGGCGGCCTAATGGACGCGCCAACCCCCCGCCCAACCTACGGGCCGCACCGGCGGCCCCCTACCAAGGGATGGGCTCCCTGACCGGAGGCACGTCGTCCCCGCGCAGGTACATGACCTGCTCCGGGGTCAGCTCCAGCCCGCAGTCGCAGCTCTCCCTCATCTGCCCGAGGCTGCTGAAGCCCACCACGGTGACGACGTTGTACGGCAATGCGTGCAGGTACGCGAGGCCCACCCGCTCGGCCGTGCACCCCCCGCCCACCTCCCCGGCCACCTCCGCGGCCCGGGCGGCCCTGCCGCGGTTCGCCTCGCAGTCGAAGAGCCTTCTCATGTGCTCGCTGATCGGCGACCCGCCCAGCACCTTCGCCATGTACCCCCTGGCGTGGCTGGTATAAGTGAGGAGGGCTATGCCCTCGCTCACGTAGACGCCCCCCTCCTCATCCTCCATGAAGTACCTGCTGGCGTGCGAGTCCACGGCAAGGGGGTGCGCGTACGAGAACATGATCTGGTTCGCGGCGAATCCCTCCCTGCCGACCGACCTGGCGTACCCGCCGGCCTCCGCCATCCTGGCGGCCGACCAGTTCGAGGCGCCTATGTGGCGGACCTTGCCCGCGTCCTGAGCCTCGAAGAGCGCGTCCATGATGAGCCAGACCGGATAGGTCGGGTTGTCCCTATGGAGCAGGTACAGGTCTATCGAGTCCACGCCGAGGTTTTTCAGGCTGTCGTCTATGTCGTACTTGATGCAGCCTTCATTGACGCGGGGCGTGCGGCTTTTGTCCCCCAGCTCGAAGTGCGCCCCCTTCGTGCAGACCAACAGGGCGTCCCTTATGCTGGGCCTGTCCCTGAAGATCGCCCCCAAGGCCTTCTCAGAGGAGCCCCTCCCCTCCTTGCCGGCCCAATTGCCGTACACGTTGGCCGTGTCTATGAGGTTCCCGCCCAGCCCGATGAACTCCTCCAGGATCCCCATCGCCTCCTTGGGCGGCTGGTGGGGCGAGCCGAACCCGGCCACGCCTATGCCGACCCGCGAGACCTCCATGCCCCTTATCGATGCGTACCTCATCATCCCGGATCACCTATCCCCCTTGATAAATGCGCCCCTAGAGCACCGGCAGGCCGCCGCGCGAAGGCCGCCGCGCCGCGCGCGGTCGGGCGGGCACGGTCCGCCGCCATCCTGGGCAGGCCCGCGGGCCTTAGCGCGGTCCTCAGTATTGCAACCCCCAATATATGAGCCTGTCCGCCTTCCCGGAGCAGACGGGGCACCTGCCCCCTATGGGGGTCTGGTCGAACGGCATGCACCTGGACTTCATGCCCGTCGCCGCCCTCACGGCCTCCTCGCACGAGGCGTCCCCGCACCACATGGTCCGCAGGAAGCCCGGCTGCGCGGCCGCGATGGCCTTCATCTCGTCCAGGTGGAAGGCGTCGCGTATCCTCGATTCCAGCCTTTCCTTCGCCTCGGCGTATAGCCCGTCCCGCACCGCCGCCAGCAGCCCGGCCGCCGAGCCCTCGACCCCGGACAGGGGGACCTCCGCCTTTTCTCCCGTATCGCGCCTGACCATCAGGCAGACTCCCTTCTCCAGGTCGCGCGGCCCTACCTCGCAGCGCAGGGGCACCCCCCTCATCTCATGCTCGGCGAACTTCCAGCCCGCCGACTGGTCGCTTTCGTCCACCTTGACCCGCAAGCCCGCCCTCGAGAGCCTGTCGGCCAAGTCCCTGGCCGCCTGCGCCACGCCTTCCTTCTGCGGCGATATGGGGATGACGGCCACCTGGACGGGCGCGATCGCCGGGGGCAGCCTAAGCCCCGAATCGTCGCCGTGGGCCATGATGATGCCCCCGATCAGCCTGGTGGAGACGCCCCACGATGTCTGGTGCACGTGGCGCTGCGCGTTCCCGGCGTCCGAGTATTGAATGGAGAACGCGCGGGCGAAGCCGTCTCCCAGGTAATGCGAGGTCCCCGCCTGCAGCGCCTGCCCGTCGTGCATCATGGCCTCTATCGCATAGGTCTCGACGGCCCCGGCGAACTTCTCGGCGTCCGTCTTGCGCCCCTTGAGCACCGGCATGGCCAGGTGCCTTTCCGCGAGCTCCGCGTAGGCGTCCAGCATCCTGAGCGCCTCCTCCCTCGCTCCGGCCTCATCCGCGTGCGCCGTGTGGCCTTCCTGCCATAGGAACTCCCTGGACCGCAGGAATGGCCTCGTGGACTTCTCCCACCGGAAGACACTGCACCATTGGTTGTACAGCTTCGGCAGGTCGCGCCATGAGCTTATGACGTGCGCGTAATGCTCGCAGAAGAGGGTCTCCGAGGTCGGGCGTATGCACAGCCTCTCCTCCAGCCTCTCGCTCCCGCCGTGGGTGACCCAGGCCACCTCGGGCGCGAACCCTTCCACGTGCTCCTTCTCCTTGTTGAGCAGCGACTCCGGTATCAGGAGGGGCATGTACACGTTCTCATGGCCCGTCGCCTTGAACATCCCGTCCAGGATCCGCTGTATGCCCTCCCATATGGCGTAGGCGTAAGGTCGGAGGACCACGCATCCTTTTACGCTCGTATAGTCGATGAGCTCCGCCTTCTTGACGACGTCGGTGTACCACTGCGCGAAGTCCGCGTCCCTGGGCGTTATCTGCTCCACGAATCTCTTTTCCGCCATACCTTACCCCTCCTTTTCGCCTATGATCCACCAAAAATAAGGCATACGGCGGGATCGTGTCAATCGGCGCGGGCCCTGGGCGCCCTTTTGCGGCCGGATTCCCAGTAATTGACAATATATGTAAGTTTATGTATCATGGACGCATACGGCATCCAAAGGAACGGCGCAAAGGGGGCTTCCGACATGGACGGCAAGGCCGCAAGGCGCAGATGGGGTCGCGAGGGCATGTACACGGTGGAGGCCTCCATCATAATCCCCTTGCTCCTGTGCATCATCACCCTCTTCATCTTCCTCCTCTCATACATGGTCTCCGGCCACCAGAACCAATCCGCCGCCCAAAGGGGCGCCAGGTCCCTGGCCAACTCATACGCGGACGACAGGTGGGACATCCGCTCGCGCAGCTATGACGAGGCGGAGTACCGCAAGGGGTCCTATAGGTACCTCTCCGGCGACTACCTCGCCTCCGGGTGGGTGTTCGCGGCGGACCTCGGCGACTATGCCGCCTCCCGCGGCCTGACGGACAGGTTCAGGAAGATGTGCGCGCTCATGGACGGAAGCCTCGGCGGCGACAAGGGCGTCCTGCTCTTGGGCAAGCAAGGGTTCGTCGCCTCCTACGTGACCTGTGCCCACGAGGCGGACCCGGTGCCTCTGCCCGGCTTCGTCCGGGGCGTGCTGGGCGGCGGCATCAGGCTAAGCGCCGTGTCCTCCGCCAGCGCCTACGTCTCGGACCCGCAGGAGCTCATCAGGAACCTGGACCTGGCCCTGGAGGTCATCGCCAAGAAGATGCCCGCGCTCGACGCCCTGGGCAGGCTGTGACGGCCCGCCCGCTTGGTCGGGGAATGGGTGCGGAAGGCGGGGCGACGGCCGAGAGGGGGGTGACCGTCACGGCGAATCCCACTAAAACCACCGACACAAGGCATGGCGCGAGCCGGAGGCGCGGGAGCGCGAGCGTCTTCATGTGCGTCGTCATGTCCGCCATACTCCTCGCCTCCCTGGTCTTCCTGGACATATCCAGGGTGACCCTGTGCGGCGACTCCCTGGACGCGTCGCTGGAGTCGTCCACCAAGGCGCTCATGGCCTCCTACAACCTCAGGCTCATAGCGGACTACGGGCTCTTCGCCCTGGAGGACGCAGGCGACGGCGCGGTCGGGGAGGTCCTGGCCGGCTACCTGGGGCAGAACGTGGCCGACGCTTCCCGCGGGGGCGCGGCCCCCTACCGCCTGAGCGAAGTCAAGGTCGAGGCCTATGACAGCATGGTGAACCCGCGGGTGCTCGAAGGCCAGATAATCGAATACATGAAGTACAAGCACCCGATCTTCCTGATCGACGGGATCCTGGGCCGCCTGGCCACCACCGGCCTGTTCGGGGAGTACGAGTCTTCCAAGGGCCATAAGGCGCTCCGGGCCAAGAAAAGCTCGATCCTGGACCAGGCGGAAAGCCTGGGCGCGGCCCTCGGGCCTTCCGGGAAGCCCCCGTCCCCGGACCTGGAGTCGAGGCTCCGGGATAATAAGGGCAGGCTCGACGACGCCATGAGGGACGCCGAGGCGCTCCTCGCCAGCATAGGCGAGTACCATGCGATCGCCGGGGGTGACGAGGCGGGGCGAAAGGACGCCCTGGACCTCAAGGGGAAGGCGGAGGCGTTCGCGGCCGACGTGGCGGCGGAGGGGGCGAGGATAGGCGCGCTGCTGGACGAGGCGGTCGCCATCAACGCGAGGCTCGCCGAGCTTGCGGCGGCCATGAGGGAGGCCATGTCGAGGATGGCGGACTATGAGGCCAAGCGCGAGGTGGCGGAGGCGCAGCGGCTGGCGATGGAGCTGTGGCTCGAGGAGGAGGAGGCTAGGCTGGCCGAGGAGGCGCCCGACGGGGAGGGCGGAAGCGGCGGGGAGGATGGCGGCCCGGCGGCCGAGGGACCCGCCGAGGCGGGCTCGCCGAGGCCGGATCCGCCGGTCGTGGACACCGTCATCACCCAGGAGGAGGCCGACCGGTATGAGTCGGACAGGCTCGAGCGGGCGAGGATGGAGTCGGAGGTGGACGCCCTGCTCAGGCGAGGCGTGGAGATAGGCAGGGCCGCGGACATAAGGGTTCCCGAGCTGGGCATACGCAGGACGGAGATTAAGAAGGAGAAGGACGGCGGCCTGCTCGACACGCTGAACAAAGGCCTCGGCGCCATCGGCGAGGCCTTTGGGCTGGGCTCCGACCCGCCCGACCCCGACTGGTTCCTCAGGCAGGATGAGCTGACGGCCGTGTTGGCGGCGGACGCGGCCGCCAAGGTGCAGATGGAGCTGGAGAAGGAGGGCAAGGAGCTCGAATCGGAGGCCGAGAGCGTGAACGGCGGCATATTCGCCATCCTGGACACCTTGGGGTCCCTCCTCTCCGATGTGGGCGCGGCGGCCTATGACAGGATGCTGATCGCCAGCTACGTGATGGACAGGTTCAACCACTTCGGCAGGCAGAGCTTCGAGGGCCACGTTTATAAACGCGGCGAGGTGGAGTACGTGCTCTTCGGCTTCGAGTCCGAGTCGGCGAACGTCGCCTTGAGCATGGCGCAGATCTGGGCCCTCAGGTTCGCGATAGACACGGTCGACAGCTTCATTAATAATGTCTCGTTCGAGCCCCTCTCCAGGCTCATCACCTCCATATGCAGGGGGTTCATCCTGAGCTGCTCGGACATGCTGAGCCTCATGGCCGGCAAGCAGGTCAGGCTGTTCCCGTCCGTGCCCGGCATAATGGCTGACTATGGGGACCACCTGTTCCTATCGCTCATGGTCGACATGCTCATCCCCGGCGGGAAAGACCGCAAGCTGAACAACGTGATGCAGTTGATCCAGGTGAACGCGGCCCAATCCGACCCTGGGTTCAGGCTTTCCAACTGCTACGCCGCGTGCAGGTCAGAGGCCTCGGCCTCAGTCAGCCTCTCGTTCATCGGCGGGCTGGCCTCCGTCCCGATCGTCGGCGACATGTTCGATGAAGGGGGGTTCGTCATACGGAAGGTATGCTACAGGAAGTATTGAGGGCCGATCCCAAGCCGGCCGCGAAAGGATCCGAGGGACCCTTCGGGGCGGCGGCGTGGCCTATCCCCCCCTTAGGGGCGTCGGGACGGCCTAAGCCCCCCACAAAGGCGGCGGGGCCCGACGCCGCGCCCATGGCCCGCGGGAGGCGCGGGTCCATAACGGTGGAGTGCTGCGTATGCTTCCCGATCATCATCCTGCTCGTCTTCACGTTCCTCTCGTTCATCAAGGTCTCCCGGCAGCACTCCGCCCTCATCCACATAGCGCACGAGGCGGCGTGCGAGCTCGCCGCCATATCGTACCCATTAAGCTTCCTCAACTCCTTGGAGGACGAGCTCATCGCGGACGGCCTGGGGCCGGCCGCATACGGCGAAGGCGAGGCCGCCCCGCTAGGCGTCCCCGTATCCGGCAACCCCCTTTCCGCCCTCCTGGGCGCCAAGGATCTGGGGGGGCTCGCCGATCTTTCCTCCGGCGTCTCCGCCCTGTTCGACTCCGGCGTGGGCAAGAGCGCCTCCAACGCCTTAGGGCGGTTCCTGCTCGCGTCCTTGGCGGGGGACTATTCCTTGCTGAAGGAAGCCTGCCTCAGGGCCGTCGCCGAGGGGATAGTCAGGGACCTCGCCAGGGGTTCGTCCCTGGATCCTGACAGGATCGTGATCATGTATTTAGCCATGCCCTCGAGCCGATCCCTCCACTACCTGGACTCCGCCTCGGGTAGGCGCGACGCGCTGGAAGGGTACGGGGTTTGCAATGGGCCCGACGACGTGGTCCTCATCCTCGAATACGCCATGGGCCCGCTGGTCTTCGGCGGGGAGGTCAGTCGGACGGCCGTGGCCGTCACCAGGGGCTGGGTCAACGGGGGCGGGGGCGAGTATTCGTTCGCCCCGGAGTACGACGGCGACGGGAACGCCGTGGTCGTCGATCCCCGCCCGGGCGGGGGCGGTGGGAGCCCGGGCGATTGGGGGGGCGGGGACGGCCCGCACGACGGGGGAGGCGGGGACGGGGATGAGGGCGGGCCCGGCGAGCGCAGGGGCGAGGAGACCGTCTACATAACCAACTACGGCGAGAAGTACCACCACGGCGATTGTGAGTACCTTAAGAAGAGCAAGATCCCCATAAGGCTTTCGGACGCCGTCTCGCGCGGCTACACGCCGTGCAAGATCTGCGTGCTGAAGACGGCCGTGTACGTCTGGAAATAATGGGCCGAGCCGGATGGCCCGAATCGGGTGCGGCCACGGCGCCTCCCAATTGCCCGCCCGTCATTGCGAGGAGCCTTTTGGTCCGTCATTGCGAGGAGCCTTAAGGTCCGTCATTGCGAGGAGCCCATAGGCGACGAAGCAATCCCGCCTTCGTCCTTATGCCCGTCATTGCGAAGAACCCGTAGGCGACGAAGCAATCCCGCCTTCGTCCTTATGCCCGTCATTGCGAGGAGCCCGTAGGCGACGAAGCAATC
>WRCU01000071.1 GCA_009783805.1 Oscillospiraceae bacterium | reverse complement strand
GTCGCGGGCGCTGAAGTCCGTGCCGTGGTCCTCGCAGATTAGGAGGCCGAGCAAGGTGTAGATGACGTCGTCGTCGACGGGCACGCCGTCGATATGGTCCCTTGTATATTCCTTGAAGGTGCTCAGCCCGTAGCGCAGGTCGCTGGGGTTCTTTATCAACGACCAGTAGTCCTGGTTGGGGAATGGGTCGCCGATATAAGCCGCCCATTTTTCCATGGCGTCGATCTCCCAGAACTCGACGGGCGCCCCCAGCGTGCACCCGGCGAACCTGCCGGTCAGCGCGCCGTCCAGGCGTTCCATGTACTTTTCCTCTTTAAGGCTCTTCCACATCCTGCGCGGGCCGTTCGGCCTCACCCGCATGATGCCTTCCAGCCCGTCAGGCTCCTTGGCGCTCAGGGCCGGATCCGGGGCCAAGGCCTTGACCCTTTCCAACGCGGACTTGAGGGCCGCCTCGGCCTCCGCGGCGATGGCCTCCATGCCGACGCAGCCGTATTCGTGCCCCAGCGTCGCGTACAGCCCTATCCTGTCGGCCAGCCTCTTCAGGTCCGGCATCCTTGGGTAACCCATATGAACCCCCCCCGCTTTCCTTATAATCCGAACCGGTTTATCGGGATCACCATCGCCATAGCATTATGGGATCATTGTTTTTGACGCATTATCCGTGCCTCAATGGAACATGACCCTAAGGGACAGGGAAGCCTCGCCGTCGCCCAGCCTACCCGCGACCACGCCCGCCCGGCCCTTGAAGCTCACGTCCATCGCCTGGCCGGTGATGATGAACGGCATCGAGAGGGTGAACGCGTCCTCCTCGCCGCTGAGCCTGAGCTTGGCCCCGCCGGCCGTCATGTTCACTATCTCGCATAGGGTGTCCCCCATGTCCGCGTCCGTCACGTCACCTGGGGGGGTTCCGGTCATGCGGGAGCTCAATAGGCGCAGGTCCGCTTCCTCGGCCGATATGAGCAGGATCCCGCGGTTCCCGCCGTAAAGGCCCATCGCGCCGACCATGCCTTCGCCCACCCTATGGACCCCGCCTTCCAAGGCGGCGAAGGTCAGGCCCGTCGCTGCGGAGACCACCTCCGCCAGCGACCCCAGGAAGGCGTCCGCCACGTATCCCATCACGGGGTCATCGCGGACTTGGCCCGCACGCCCGCCATCGCCCATATCGCCCACGCTACCCTTCGCCCCCGACGCACTCCATGATCTTGGCCTCCAGCTCCCCGGCCGTGAAGGGCTTGGTAAGGTAGTTGGCCGCGCCCGCCCGCACGGCGGCTATGATGCTGCTCTGCTGCCCCTCCGTCGTCACCATCATGACCGGTATGTGGCCGTACCTGCCGTCCTTCTTCACCTCTACCAAGAAGTCGTACCCGTTCATCCCGGGCATGTTCCAATCCAGGAGGATGAGGTCCACCTCGCCGTGGATGCGCTCCAGCAGCTCGAGGGCCTGCAGGCCGTCCTCCGCCTCCTCCGTCTCTATGCGCAGCATGTCGGCCGCCGCCTTGATCACCTTGCGGATGCTGGACGAGTCGTCGACCATAAGCAGCTTCATCTTATCCGGGTTCCTTCCTGGTGTAGTACGTCAGGTTGCCGCAGTGCCCCTCTTCGTACATGCCTTCGTCGAAGTAGTCGAAGAGCGCGTAGCTCCCGGTGAAGAGGACGCCCTTCCTGGCCAGGGCGCCGTGCATCCTGTCGATTATCTCCTTTTTCAGGGCGCTTGGAAAATATATGAGCACGTACCTGAGGAAGATAACGTCGAAGCGGCCGAAGGCCCGGTAGTCGTCGAGCAGGTTGAAGCGCTCGAACCTCACCGCGTCCCGCACCCTCGCGTCTATCTCCCACGCGGACGCGTCCTGCGTGAAGTATTTGTCCCGGTAGCGCCCGTCCAGGCCCCGGGTCATGCTGATCGCATCGTAACGCCCCTTCCTGGCCAGCTCCAGCACGCCGCCGGATATGTCGGTCGCCAGGAAGCGGAAGTCGGAGAGGCTGACGCCCCCGACTTGGCAGCGCCTCAGGTGGTCGTCCACGCACATCACCGTGGAGTAGGCCTCCTGGCCGGTGGACGCGGCGGCGAACCATATGCGGACCTGAGCCCTCGACCCTTCGGCAAGCTCCTTGACGTAGGTGGGCAGCAGCCGATCCTCCAGCACCTTCCAAGGGGCCGAGTCGCGGAACCAGAAGGTCTCGTTCGTGGTAAGCGCGCCTATGACCTTCTCCTTCAGCGCCTCGTCCGAGCCGCCCTTGACGTGCCTGACGAACTCGCCGAACGTGGCCGCGCCTGCCTTGAGCATGAGCGGCACGAGCCGGGTCTGGAAAAGGTAGGCCTTCTCCGGCGGTATGAGGATGCCGCTGTTCTCGTACACGTAGGCCTGCAGCGCCTTGAACTCCTCGTCGCCTATGGGCGGGTGCGCGGGCTTGAAGCTCATTGGGCGCACCCCCCGGCCAAGGCCGCCCGAGTGATCCCCGAGGCCATGTCGCCCAGGCCAAGGACGCCGTCGGCCAAGCCTCCCTCAATGACCGCGCGCGGCATCCCGTAGACGACGCAGGTCTCGGCGCTCTGCGCCAGGCAATGGCAACGCAGGGACCTCTTCAGGCTGGCGATCCCCGCCTCGCCGTCGTTGCCCATCCCCGTCAGCACGACGGCCATGACGCCGTTGCCTTTGTATGACTTGGCGACGGACTCGAAGAGCACGTCGGCGGCGGGGCGTATGCCGTTTATCGGCGGCGAGCCGTCCAGCTCGATCCGGTTCGCGGGGCTGAGCCGCATATGGGTCCCGCCGGGCGCCAGGTAGGCGGTCCCCCCTTGGATGACCTCCCCGTCGGACGCGGTCCGCACCTTAATCAGGGACCTTTGGCTTAGGTTCTGGGCCAGTATCGGCATGAAGCTCTGGGGCATGTGCTGCACTATTAATATAGGGATGGGGAAGTCGCCCGCGAGCTTGGAAAGGACCGCCTCCAAGGCCGAAGGCCCGCCGGTCGAGGCCGCGATCAAGATAAGGTCGTAGTCCGGTCCCTTCGGCCGGCCCCTCGCCGCCTCCATGGCTGCGGGCGCCTTTGGGACGGCGATCGGGTCGTTTATCGCCTTGAGGATGTCGCCCAACCGGTCCCTCACGATCGAGAGGTTCTCGCCGTAGCTCTTCTCGAGCGGCTTGGCCATGCGGTCGGATGCGCCGCCGGCGACGGCCCGGGCGCACATGTCCCCGCTTACCGAGGAGGGGCTGGCCGTAAAAAGGCGGAATGCCTTCGGGGCCTTCCGCGCGAACTCGGCCATCAAGGCTACGGGGTCCGCGCCCGGCAAGTCGGCGTCCACGACGATGACGCCGTAATCGTGCCGGCCGATGGCCGCCCGCGCGCCGTCCGCGTCGGCCACGCACGTGGCCGACGCCCCCCCGCCCAACTCGGCGACGGCCTGCCGAAACATCATCCTGAAGACGGAGGAAGGGTCGGCGACCAAGACCTTCAAGCCCGCGGCGCTCACCTTACCTTGAATTTCGATATCATCGCCTCCAGGTCGTTCGCCGTCCTCAGCAAGGTGACGCTTGAGGCCTTAGTCGCGTCCGCGCCGCCCTGGACGGTGCCCGCCTCGGCGTCGATCAGCTGCACGCTCTTCGATATCTCGTTGAGGCCCGAGACCATCTCCTTGGCCGCCCTATCTATCTCCTTGATGTTGTTGGTCGCCCTCTCCGAGTTCATGGCTATGTCCTGCGCGCCGACGACCAGCTCGGATATCGACTTGGCTATCTCGTTCGTGCCCTTGGCGGAGTCGACCACGGTCTTCGTGACGCTCACGGCGTTGTCAGAGATCCTGTTGATCTCGGCCGTTATGTCGCCCATCATCCTGGCGGCGGCCATGGAGTCTTCGGCTATCCGGTCGCTGCGCTGGCCCTGGACCGATATCTCCTGGGTGAAGGAGGTTATGAACTCCGTCATCTCGCTGATTATCACCGTTATCTCGGAGACCGCGCCCACCGCCTCCGGCATGCTCCTCTGCATGTTCTCTATCTGCTCGGCGATCTCGTCGGAGGCGTCGGCCGTCTGCTTGGCCAGCTCCTTGACCTCGTTGGCGACGACCATGAACCCCTTGCCGACCTCGCCCGCCCCGGCCGCCTCTATGGCCGCGTTGAGGGCCAGCATGTTCGTCTGGTCGGCGAAGTCGCTGATGACCCCGACTATCTTGCCTATCTGCTTGCTGGCCGCCTCGAGCCTCTGTATGGCCGCGTTCGTGTTCCTGGCCTTCTCGTCGGCGTTCGAGACCCTGCCCTTCGTGGCCGTGCACTGGCCGCCCACCAAGGCGAGCGACTTGTTGATTTCGTCCACGCTCCCCGCCACGCTGTCGAAGGACCTCGCGACCATCCTGGCCGAGTCCGAGGCCTTGGCGATGCTGTCCTTGATGCTCTCGACCAGGTCGCTGGACTGGCTGACGCGCGTGCTCGTCTCCTCGGCCGCGGCCGCTATGGTCCCGATGGTCGCGTTGGTCTCCTCGATGGAGGACGCGACAGCCATTATGTGCGCGGTGGCGGTGGACAGCGAGTTCGACGACTGGGCCATGCCCGTCGAGAACTCCTCCGTCACCGCGCTCACCGACGAGGTCTGCGAGTTGAGGCTCGCGATGTTCTGTGCGGTCTTCGACGAAACGTTGTGCATCTCCTCGGCCGCGGAGCGTATGTCGGCCGTGGACTCCCTGATCTTTATCACGTTCACATTGTTGTACTCGTTCAGGGAGTTGCAGGCCGCGAAGAGCCTGCCTATCTCGGCGCCGTAGTCGTCGGGCAGCCTCACGGAGAAGTCGCCGTCGGCGGCCTTGGTCATGGTCTCGGCGCCCAGCAGGATGGGCCTGGATATCGAGGTCGAGAAGTACATCCCGAAGGCCACGGTCAGCATGAACCCTATGCCGGAGATGATCATGAGGAAGGTGAGGGAGCTCCTGGAGGCGGCGACGGTCGCGCCCGCCACGTCGTTGCCGAAGTCCAGCTTCTCCTCGCTGAGCGCGTACAGGCTCCTCTGCAGGTCCCCGGACTTAGGCGAGAGGGTCTCCTCTAGGTAGGAGGTCGCCCCCGCGACGTCGCCGGAAAGCGCCATGTCCAAAAACGCGCCCAGGTAGCCGGAGTAGATGTCGACGGAGGCCATGAACCCCGAATATAGGGGGCTCGCGTCGTCGAAGGCCTGCATGGCCCTCTTGGCGTCCGCGAGGCTGACCCTGATGGCGTCGGCCTCCTCGACCGCCTTCGCCGAGTCGCCGTGGATGAGGATGCCCCGGCTCAGGGCCCTGACGTTCTCGAGGTCGCCGTTCGCCTTCGCTATCTGCTTCAAAGGGTAGATGATGGCGTCCGGGATGGAGCTGTGCTTGTCTATCGTGTCGAGCATGTTCGTGATGGAGACGACCGATATGAGCAGCACGATGACGGACGCGAAAAGGAAGGCCGTCAGCAGCTTGACCTTCAGGTTTAGGTTCCCTACGGCTTTCATCATGGCATATCCTCCCCTTAGTCCCATGTGGCCGGACGGCTTGCGCTATTCAAGCTCGGGCGCGCGGTCCCGGCGGATGACGGCCCTCGCGTCCACTATCCTGTACAGCAGGCCGCCGATCTCGGCGACCCCTTTAATGTACCTTCTCTCCGATGCGCCCGCCGATACCGGTATCGGCAGGATGGCCCCATCGTCGACCTCGTGCAGGTTCCCGGGCCCGTCGATGCGCAGGGCCGTCTGGTCGCCGTCCGGCGAGGGGCTTAAGACCATGGCGTTCACGCGGGACCCGGGCGTAGCCGCGTCCCCGCCACCCACGCCCATAAGCGCCCCCAAGTCCAGGACGGTTATGACCCGGCCCTTGATGCTGGCGATGCCCACCACGAAGCCCGGCGCGGCGGCCACGGGCGTGATGGGGATGTTGCGCGCGAACTTCGCGGCGCACGAGACGTCCGTGGCGTACAGCTCACCCCGCGAACGGAAGCTGAGGAGTCGCATGGCCTACACCACCTCCCCGCGGGGGAATGCATGGACGTTCGCGTCGCCCGCCGGGGCCGACATGGCCGGCTCAGCTATAAACGGCTCAACCGCGGCCAGCTCAACCGCGGTCGGCTCAGCCAAAACCGGCTCAACCAAAGCCGGCTCAGCCGCGGCCAGCTCAGCCATGGACGGCTCAGCTGCGGCCAGCTCAGCCATGGACGCGGGGTCCAAGAATATCAGCACCTTCTCGCCGTACGCGCTCGTGCCGAGCACGTGCTCCCCGGTTATCCTGCCCCCGTCCACCTTGAACTCGCCCTCGACCTTATCGACGATCCTGCCCGCCAATAGCCCCACGGGCGTGGCGGCCCCCTTCAGCGTGATGACATACAGCTTGTCGGCGGCATACCCCGCCTTCGATACGGGGGCATGGTCCTCCGGCCTCAGGACGCGCACGGTGCTGGACGCGACGTTTACGAACAGCGAGTCCCCCACGCGCTGGACCTGGCTGGGTCTTATCGTCTCGATCCTCCTGATCGCGCCCATGTCCAAGGCGAAATGCTCCGGGCCCGAGCACTGGAAGACGATGACCTGGCGCGTCAGGCCCGCGTCGGGACCTCCTTGGACTTGGGGGGCCTCCTCATACTCGATGTCCATGAGCCTGACTATCCCGCCCGCGTCGAGGATCATGATCGCCTCGCCGCTGCCCAGGACGGTCGTCCCGGAATAGCAGACGCTGTCCTTGAGGTAGGCGGACAGCGGCTTGACCAACGTCTGCTCGGTTTCGAGCGCCTCGTCGATATGCAGCGCCAGCCTCCTCTCGCCGAACTTCATGACCAGGAACTTGGCCACCTCGCGCCGCGTGATCCTTTCGAGCTGACCTTCGACGGGGGGTTGGGCCTCCCCCAGGACCTTCGCACTGATCCCTTGAAAGGTGACCAAAGGCACCGCGCGGCCGTCGCAGACCAGGGTCAGGTGCCCCCCCAGCCGCTCGACCCTCTTCTCGGGGGAGCCTTTCCTTACGCGTACCAGCCGGTCGACGTTCGACTCCGGGACCGCGTACCTCACCTCGTCTATCGTTACTATGAGCGCGCGGACGGCGGACAGCGTGAGGGGCATCATGAGGCGCATCGTCGTCCCGACGCCCTGGGTTGAATCTATCTCTATCCCCCCGCCGAGCCTCTCTATGTTCGTCTTCACTATGTCCATGCCCACGCCGCGCCCCGAGAGGCTGGTGACGTTCTTGGCGGTGGACATGCCCGGCTCGAATATGAGGCCGTAGGCCTCCGCGTCCGATAAGGCCATGGCCTGCTCCTCGCCCGCCAACCCGCGCTCGACCATCTTGCGCCTCAGCGCGATCGCATCTATCCCCGCGCCGTCGTCTCTGACCTCGATGACCGCCGAGCCGTCGCGCATGTACGCCGCCAGCGTCAGCCTCCCCTTGGGCGGCTTGCCGAGCGAGGCCCTGCGGTCGGGGGCCTCCAGGCCGTGGTCCGCCGAGTTCTTCACGAG
>WRCU01000070.1 GCA_009783805.1 Oscillospiraceae bacterium | reverse complement strand
GTTCGCCACTATGTTGTTTGTGTCGCCTATCCAGCCGGTCGTGCCGGTCGCGAAGTCGCCTTGCGGGAAGTAATTCCTGCCGATATTATCGTTGGGGTCGCCCTCGTACGGCGCCAGCCGGCCTATGGCCCCGACCAGCTCCTCGTAGGCGTAGGCCACCGCGCCGGAGTAAGCGTCAGCGTCGGCGATGACGGCCATGGCCGCGGCCAGCGCGTCGGCGAAGTCTTGCCAGCTAATCTCCTTCCAATCATTGGCCTCATAGTCGGCCACGGAGTCGATTAAGCCTTGAAGGATGTCTTTTAAGTCAGCCGCTGTTTTAAAGGCCAAAGCATCGATCGCCTCGGCCAGCGCGGCTTCGGCCTGGTCGACCGCCGCCTGCCCGACAGGGGAGGCGAAGGCCAGCTTCGCCGAGGTGAGGGCGGCCTGCAAGGACGACCAGGAGGCCGGCGTGTACAAATATTCCGCCAAGCCTTCGGCCTCCGCGATCGTCGATCCCAAGACCGACTTGTCGACGCTGTAGGCAACCTCGGTTATCTTGAGCGAGGCGATGTCCCATACGTTCGCGCCGCCCGGGGTCTGCCTGAGGACGAGCCTGCAGCCCGTGCCGCCGAAGAACGTGAAGCTCTCGGTAGCCCAAGCCTCGGTCATCGGTACATCGGCATAGTTCGCCCAAACCGACTTATCCGTATAGTCGTTTTCCGGCCACGGGACCCAATAGCCGCTGTTGCCGAAGCCCACGGCGACGATGTTGGTCACGCCCGGCGCGTCGTTCGTCCGGTATATAATGGACAACTCATACGCCTTGCCCGAGTCCCTGCATACGGATCCCAGGTCGAAGATGCTGACGAAGTCGCCGTAGTTCCTGGCATACGGCCCGTACGTCGGGTCGGACAGCGTCGCGGGCGGTCCGCCGTCCTGATGGCCGCCTACCCTGCCGCCATTGGGGTTATTAACGTCCAGCTTCCATATGGCGTCGTCTATGACGGGCTCGCATACGCACGGGTCCTCGCCGCAGACGGGGCATATGATCGGGTCGGGATCGGGGTTTGCGTCGCCTGCATATTCCGAGATCTTTATTTCGGCAATATGCAGTTCCGCGTCAGCCTCATATACCCCCCCCGACCAGTTGATGTAAGGCGCCCAACCTATGCCGCCGGGATAGGTAAATACTGCTGTTATTGTTTTCCATTCAAATGTATCGGGCAGGTTGATGGTGCCCCACCAATCATTGGGACTATGATTTTGCCATAATCCCCCGACCCCGACATATCTGGGGACGGACGCGCCGGTCGTCCTATAGGTGACGCTTAATATGTATTGTTTATTTGCAGCCGCCATCTCATTGAATTGATGGACATGGGCGGCGTCGATAAAGGCTTTGTTCGGAGGCTCGCTCGTCAGCCTTACGTAATTGCCGTAAAGCTCATCCGTTCCGGCCAGCCATAAACCGTCCCTTGCCCATGAGTCGAATCCGCAATCCATTGGGTCGTCGAATTGGTTGAGGTAAATCAATTCGCCTTCGATCGGACTTCCCGGGTCCCCAGGGTCGCCGGGTTCGCCCGATGGGGTGAAAACGTTGACTACGAGCGACGTGACGTCCCAGGTGCCGTGCGCATTATTACCGCTCTGCGTCCTGTCAAAAAGGAACTCGAGTTGAGGCGCGTACCCTGAGTCGCCTTCAAGTGTCTTCCCTACGAACGTGACGTACGCGGTCGCCCATTCGGTCACGGCGGGCATGCTTAACAAACACCACCAGTTGATATTTCCGGTCCACATGGTCCATGTTTGGCAACCGGTGTACACGCCGAATTCTCTTCTAGCATCGGCGTTGCCGTCCGTCCTGTACGTGATGCTGGCAATGTATGTCTGCCCGATCACGGGGACGAACTCGGGCGCCAGCAAATGCGAAAATGAATCGGACGCGGGGAACCTCGCGAAGTTGTCCCCGTTCTCGCTCATGAGAGTCGGACCGTCGGTCCATTGATGTCCGCCGATACCGTCCAGGCTATCGAAGTCATTCCGATATACCTCCGCCCTTATCTCGCCAGGGGGGGCCACGAGTGGGTTCGCCGCAGAGGTGAAGGACAAGCCTGTGAGCATGCCTATCACCATCACCAAGGAAAGGGTTAGTGACGACGCCTTCATTGCCGACTTCCTCGTTCTGCCCATGAAATCCTCCAAACCACATAGAATCGCCTCTTTTGTTGTGGGGTTGGGGTTCCCTGTTTTCAACCATGCTGCTGACGCGCAGCGTGGTGAAGCGGCCTCTTTTTTGGAGTTGGGGTTCTCCTAGGGTTACCTTATGCCGACGTCAGAAATCGCCTCCCTTGCCAGATATTTGAAATGGTGGACCCATTGTATCACGACGGTTACAAAAATGGTATAGTGATGCACTTTCGTGACATGATTATTAATGGGTTGTAAAGTATGGCGAATTTATGGATAAATATTGTTGTGAATTATATAAAATTATTTTGATAAATAATAATAAAATAAAATATATATTATATTAACTTAACTATCATTATTAACGTTTATAGGCCTATCTCAAGTACTTCTGCATTACCCTGATCACCTCGTCGAAGTCCAGGGGTTTACCTATATGGTCGTTCATGCCGGCCTTGATGCAGTTCTCGACGTCCTCACGGAAGACGTTGGCCGTCATGGCGATGATGGGCACGTCCTCGGCCCTTTCGTCATCGAGGGAGCGGATCCTGCGCGTGGCCTCGTAGCCGTCCATCTCGGGCATCTGGATGTCCATGAAGACCATGCCGTACCGGCCGGGGTTGGCCTCGAACATGCCCACGGCCTCGGCCCCGTTCGCGGCGCAGTCTATCGCGACGAGCGTGGGTTCCAGGAAGGCCATGACGATCTCGCGGTTTATCTCGACGTCCTCGGCCAGGAGGATCGTGCGGCCCACGAACATCCCGTCCACGTCCTCGCCGTCCGGGTCGCCGCCGGAGTCGGCCACGCCCAGGCACTCGTCTATGATCCCGGCTATCGAGAGCGGGAAGATCGGCTTCCTGAGGAACCTGTCTATGCCTGCCTTCCTCACCTCATCCATGGTCATCCCGTACTCGACGAACGAGACCAGCACCACCATCGTCTCGCGGGCCCCGCCCGGGATCCCCTTCATCGCCTTCGCCAGCTCCATTCCCTCGCAGTCCGAAAGGCTCCAGTCGATGAAGCATAGGTCGTAGGGGCCGCGTACCCCCACCAAACGCCTGGCCTCGGCGCAGCTCCCGGCCAGGTCGCAGCCCACCCCGAAGCCGCTCAGGATGCCCTTGAAGTCCGTGAGCATGTATGGGTCGTCGTCCACCACCAGGACGCGCAGCTTGCGCAGCTCGGATTCCCCGGCCTTCAGGCGGTGCCCCTTCGCCTCGCCCACCATCAGCCTGACAGTGAACGAGAAGGTGGAGCCCTTCCCTATCTCCGACTCGACCCATAGGTCACCGCCCATCATCTCGACGATGCTCTTCGAGATCGCCAGGCCCAGGCCCGTGCCGCCGAACTTCCTGGAGGTATGGCTTTCCGCCTGGGTGAACGCCTGGAAGAGGTAAGACTGCTGCTCGGGGTTTATGCCTATGCCCGTGTCGGCCACGGAGACCTTTATCCTGCAGTAGCCGCCCTCCATGCCGAGGCAGTACGTGCGTATCTTGATGGAGCCGTGGTCGGGCGTGAACTTCACGGCGTTGTTCAGAAGGTTCGTTATCACCTGGGCGAGCCGCTGGTCGTCGCCGACCATGACTTGCGGTATGCCGCGGTCTATGTACACGGCGAACTTTTGTCTCTTCTCCTCGATGCGGTAGTTTATGACGTTCGCGACCTGGCCGAACATCGCCTCGAAATCGAAACTCGCTTCCGAGAGCTCGAACTTGCCCGCCTCGATCTTCGAGACGTCCAGTATGTCGTTTATGATCCCCAGCAGGTGCTTGGACGCGTCCTTGATTTTATGGAGGCAGTTGTCCTTCTGGCCTATCCCCTCCGCGGTGATGCCTATCTTGGACATCCCGATGATCGCGTTCATCGGCGTCCTGATCTCGTGGCTCATGTTCGCGAGGAAGTTGCTCTTCGCCTGGGAGACCTGCTGGGCCAGCTCCCTGGCCTCGACCAGCTCGGTTATCTCGTTCATGATCGCCAGGATCCCCGTGAACGTCCCCGACTCGTCGAAGAACGGCAATATGTCGACGCCGAAGACGCCCGCCCCGGTCTCGATCTCCAGGCCGTCGGCCGCGTGCCCCGCGCCGCGGGTGCTTGAGATGCCGAGGATCCTCCCGACGACCTCGTCGGTGAGCACGGGCGGCCCGTACCGCTCCCTCACGCCCGCCAGCGGCCTGCCCGCCAGGAGCGAGACGTCGTCGATGCCGAACGCCGCGCCCGCGGACTTGCTGCACAGGAGCAGGTTGGCCTCCTCGTCGAGGATCATGATGATGGCGGGGCAGTACTCGAGCAGGAGGCTGACGTACATCTCCTGCTTCCTCTTCTCGCCCGTCACGATCCTGTTCAGCTCCGTCTGGGTCTCGTAGTTCAGCTTGTTGAACTCGTTGCGCCTGATGAGCGTCCTCAGCTCGCGCGCGAGCTTCTTGTTCTCGACCTCGGCTAGGGCCAGCCTGCGCGCCAGGGCCTCATAGTCCCCCGACGCCGCCGTCCCGCCTCCCGACCCATCGACCATCCGCGCTACCTCCGGCGACGCAAAATTTGGCCTGCCGATGGCTTATATGACCAGTATGACTACCGAATAGTTGTGGTAGCGGTTGGTGGGCACGCCGCCCTTCATGAGCGTGGGGCAGATCTCGCCGCCCGCGTACCCGATCATGTAAGGTATGCCCGGGTCGATGGTCTTGGCGACCGTCTCCAGCTCGACCAGGGGGTGCTCGCTGATGGTCATGATCCTCCTGCCTATGCACGGGAAGATGAGGGCCCCATTCACGTCGGGCATGGCGTTCAGCCCCTCCACTGCCTTCCCGGTCGCGGACAGCACGTCGGAGGACTCGCTCGTCAGCAGCGAGAAGACGGAGCCTTCGTCGACGTCGCCGCGGAACACGGCCGAGCCGTCCTCCGCGAAGAACGCCACGCCCCTGATGACGGGTATGCCGTCGTAGTCCCCGCGCCTCCTTTGGTCGATCGAGAAAGGCACGAGCTTGAAGCTGTCGGCGAGGTCGCCGTTCGCGGTGAAGCCGATGCCTTCGAAGTATTTGTAGGCGTTGACGCCGTTGATCTCGCTCACGACGGAGCCGCATGACTTGGTGATCTCGCCCTTGTACGGCATGGACTTGCCGTCCGGGAACGTCCCCACGATGAATCGGGGGCTGATCGCGCCGTAGCATAGCACGAAAGGCATCGAGGACCGTGCCGTGCCGCCCCGGAACACCGTCTCGGCCTGGTCGAACGACATCGAGTCGTCTATGGCCAGCGGGCCGAACAGCGGGACGTTCGGCAGCGCCTTGCCGAAGGCCTCCACATACGTGTCGCCGGAATACTTGAGTATGAGCGGCGGAAACAATAGGGCCAGCTTCGGCGGGGCGCCCGCCCCGGCCACCGCGCGCGCGACGGCCGAGTCTATGGGGCCCTCGATGCCGGCCTCCAGGTCGCCCGTGGTCCCGGTGACGAACCATGAGTCGTCGGAGGTGATCACGAAGAGCGTCAGTATCAACTCGCCGTACTCGCCGTCGACGGCCTGTACGGCGGTGGTGAAGCCCACGACCTCAAACGGCAGGCTCTCGCATATGCGCCTCAGGGCCCCGCTGCCGATGTACTCGGTATGGCAGGCCACTATGCCCACGGAATTTTTCAACAGGCTAAGCTTCGAGTCGAGCTGGGCCTTTATCTCGGCGCACGCCGCCTCAGGGTCGTCGATCTCGTAGGTGTGGGCGCTGGCGCACTTGGTCATGTCAGGCCTTCCTTTCGGCTATCGCCCCTTAAGTGGGGCCGCACGGCGGGCGATTGGCAATTTTTATACGATACCACATAAATTGCATTTTTTTTCACAATAAGTCTATGTCATCGCACTCGCCGATGGCCATCTCGGTCATGAACTCGATCTGCTGGGTGTTGGGCCTGCACTTGTCGATGGCCGACATGAGGATGCCCTCCGTGAGCAGCCCCTTCCCGCTGGGGGCCTCACAGGCCAGCTCATAGGCCTTCCTCACCACCGTCTCGATCTCCGCCCCGGTGTACGAATCCGTCGAGGCGGCCATCCGGGCGAAGTCCGTGACGTCCGTCTTGAACCGGTACTTCTTTATCATGATCCCGAACATCTCCGCCCTCTCGGGCTCGCCCGGCAGGAGTATGGGGATCTTTTTGTCGAACCGGCCGGCCCTCTTGAGCGCCGGGTCCAGAAGGTCGGGCCTGTTCGTGGCTGCGATGAAGATTATCTTCCCCCTGTTCCGCGTGTTGGACGTGAATTGGAGGAACTCGCTGAAGATGTTCCTGCTGACGCCGCTGTCGCCCTTGTCGCCCCTGGAGAAGGCCGTATCTATCTCGTCGACGAATATGATGACGGGCTGCTGGGATTGGGCGCCCAAGAGGCATTTTTTAAAGTTCTTCTCGCTCACGCCGACGTACTGGCCCAGGATGCGCGACATGTCGATCTTCACGCAGTTGAAGCCGCTGGTCTTGGCCAGCGCGTTCACGAGCATCGTCTTCCCGGTGCCCGAAGGCCCGCACAGCATGACGCCCATCGGGACCCGCCGCAGGTCCCCCTTCTTTATCGGCTCCACGACGTTCCTGAGCAGGTAACTTTTTGCCTTGTCCATGCCCGCTATGTTCTCGAACCCGATCTCCGGGTATATGAACTCCAGCACGTCCCCGTACTCCTTCTGGAGCACCGACTGTTTCTTCTCCTTGATGAACTCGAAGCTTATGGGCACGCCCTCCGCCTCGGCCCGCAGCTTGATGTCCTTGATGGCCTTGCGGCTCAGGCCCGAGGAGAGCTGCGAGAACTCGCGCATCGACAGCTTGGACTTGGCCGACTCGCCGGACAGCAGGAATTTTATGTACGACTCGCGCTCCTCCTGGTTGGGCAGGTTCACCAGAACGGGCTCCACCTTGTATGAGGAGCTTATGAGCTCGCGGTTGACGGACTCCAGGTTCTCCGAGAGGAGGCAGACGACGCTGCCGTTCGCCGATATCCTCGAGTTCGTGGACCACTCGCACAGCCATATGAGCGACGACCGCTCCTCCATGTTCAGGCCGGAGACGTCGGAAGACGGTATGATCTTCTCGGCGTGGTCGATGAAGACGGCCATCTTGGTCGACTTCAGGGCCGTGTCGATGTATGGGAAGATCTTGGAAGGGGGCGACGCGAACCTGTCCCTCGCGGAAAGGTCCGTGACCCTGACGAACTCGCCCTCCATCGCCTTCTCGAGGAAGGTGAGGCCCCTCGATATGTCGTACCGGCAGATGATCCCGAAGTTGCGCTGCTTCAGGAACTCCTCGTAAAGGTACCGTTCCATGGGCCTGCGCTCGTCCATGAGGTCATGGATGT
>WRCU01000069.1 GCA_009783805.1 Oscillospiraceae bacterium | reverse complement strand
TACATCGACGAGAAGGACACGATGCTCTCCGTCCTGCCGATCCACCATACCTATGAGTGCACGTGCGGGTTCCTCTGCCCGGTTTATAAAGGGCTGGCCGTGGCCTACTCCGAAGGGCTGAGGCACATCCCCGACAACATGCGCGAGGCCAGGCCCACCATACTGCTCGCGGTCCCCCTGCTTTTCGAGCGGTTCCACGACAGGATCTGGGAGCAGGCCGGCAAGCATAAGGGCAAAAAAACGAAGCTGCGCATCGGCATAAAGCTGAGCAACTTCCTGAGGATATTCGGGATCGACGTGACGCGGAGCCTCTTCAAGGAGATACACGACACGTTCGGCGGCAGGCTGAGGCTCATGATATCAGGCGCCGCGGCCATAGACCCGAAGGTGAGCAAGTTCTTCCGGAGCATCGGCGTGCTGTTCCTCCAAGGTTACGGCCTCACCGAATGCTCACCCATCGCGGCCCTGAACACCGACACCAAGTTCAGGGACAGGTCGGCCGGGCTCAAGCTCTCATGCAACGAGGTCGAGGTGAGGGGCAAGGGCGCCGACGGCATCGGCGAGGTATGCGTCAAGGGCGGCAACGTGATGATGGGCTACCACGAGGACCCGGAGACCACCGCGAAGGTGATGGAGGACGGCTGGTTCCGTACCGGCGACATGGGGTATCTGGACAGGAACGGCTTCCTGTACCTGACCGGGCGCAAGAAGAACGTGATCGTCACCAAGAACGGGAAGAACGTGTACCCCGAGGAGATAGAGTCGTTGCTGGCCGGGGGCGGTCTGGTCAAGGAATGCGTCGTCTACGCGAAGGACTCGGAGGACGGCGAGGACACGATAATAGCGGCGGAGATCGTCGTCGAGCCGGAGGAGGCCGAGAAGGCCTTCGGCAAGGGATGGAAGGTCGGGGACGCGGCGCTGGCCGACGCGGTCAAGGCGCACATCAAGGAAGTGAACAAGAGGCTGCCGACCTACAAGCGCGTAAAGGACTTCGACCTGACCGACAAGGAGTTCGAGAAGACCACGACCAAGAAGGTCAAGAGGCACCTCGTGAGCGTACTGAAGGACTCCATCAAGGGCTTCGGGAAGTGACGGGCCGCCCGGCCGGCGCGTCCGCCTAACGCGATGGGCGGCGGGACGGGTCCGGATGGGGCGCCCGCGGCGAAGGGCGGCGGGGCCGATCCGAACGGGACGCTCGTGGCGATGAGCGGCGGGGTGGACAGCTCCGTGGCCGCCTACCTGCTGAAGGCTGACGGACGCGGATGCGCCGGGCTGACGATGGTCCTCCATCGCTGCGCCGGCGCATCACATGGCGGCGGGGCGCCCGGGCCGACGGAGCCCGCGCACGTGGCCGCCGCGAGGCGGGCCGCCATGGCGCTTGCGATCCCGCACCGCGTGGCCGACCTGACCGGCGAGTTCCGCAGGCGGGTCATCGGCCCTTTCATCGAAGGTTATATGGGTGGGCGGACGCCCAATCCCTGCGTGGAGTGCAACAGGCACGTGAAGTTCGGCGCGCTGCTGGACCTGGCGCTGGGCGAGGGGTTCGCGGCTGTGGCCACGGGGCACTACGCTAGGCTGGGGCGTGACCCGGGCACCGGCAGGCGGCTGCTCCTTCGCGGCGCCGACAGCGCGAAGGACCAGAGCTACTTCCTGTACGCCTTGAGTCAGGCGCAGCTGAGCCGCGCCTGCTTCCCTATCGGGAGCATGCGGAAGGGCGAGGTCAGGAAGGTGGCCGAAGGCCTCGGGCTGGCCCCGCCCCAGGGCGGCGAGAGCTCGGACCTGTGCTTCGTGGCCGACGGGGGCTACGCCGACTACATAGCGCGGGAGACGGGGGGCGCGGTTCCGGGCGGGGACTTCGTGGGCCCGGACGGCGCGGCGCTCGGCAGGCACTCGGGCATCCATAGGTATACCGTGGGCCAGAGGAGGGGACTGGGCGTCCCGTCGGCGTCGGGGCCGCTGTACGTGCTGGGCGTGGACGCGGGTCGCCGCGAGGTCAGGCTGGGCGGCGAGTCGGGGCTCTACTCCAGGAGGCTCCTGGCCGCCGGGGTGAACTGGATCCCATCCGAGCCCCCGGGCGGGAAGGTCAGGGTGACCGCCAAGGTCAGGTACGCGCAGCCCGGTCAGGCGGCCATGCTGGAGATGACCGGCGAGGGCGAGGCCGTGGTGGAGTTCGGCGAGCCGCAGAGGGCCGTGACCCCGGGCCAGTCGGTCGTGATGTATGACGGCGACTGCGTGCTGGGCGGCGGCGTGATAGTCAGGGCGCTGGGATAGCGCGGGGCCTGGCCGATGGGGTCGCAGGCTTAGTCATGGCCCGCCGGCGTCATTGGTCCCAGTTGTGGAAGACGCCCTGCACGTCGTCCAGGCCCTCGATGGCGTCGATCATCCTCTCCATCTGACCCGCGTGCCTGGGGTCGGCCAACCCGACGGTGACCTTGGGCACCATCCCCACCTCAGCGGAGAGGAAGGCGTAGCCCTTGGACTCCAGGGCCGTCGAGACCGCGTAGAACTCGGACGGGTCAGTGATGACCTCGTACCATCCCTCCATGGCCTTGAAATCCTCCGCCCCAGCGTCCAGCGCCTCCATCATGGCCGCGTCCTCGTCCAGCGCGCCGGGCGCCGAGGACCCTTCCCTGTCGACGACTATGAGCCCCTTCCTGTCGAAGAGGTACGATACGCAGCCGTTTGAGCCGAGGTTCCCGCCGTGCTTGTCCAGGAGGTGCCTTACGTCGCCGGCCGTCCTGTTCCTGTTATCGGTCATGGCCTCTATGATGACGGCGACGCCGCCCGGACCGTAGCCCTCGTAGGACAGCGACTCATAGTCCTCCGAACCGCCCTCGCCCGAGGCCTTCTTTATGCACTTGGCTATGTTATCGCCGGGCATGTTGGCTCTCTTGGCCTTGACGATCACGTCCCTGAGCGCGTAGTTCACGTTCGGGTCGGGGCCGCCCTGGCGCACGATGACGGCGATCTCGCGCCCTATCCTCGTGAAGGCCCTGCCCTTCTGCTCGTCGGACTTGCCCTTCCTATGCTTTATGTTCGCCCACTTCGAATGGCCAGACAATGTCACGCTCCCCTTAAAGTCATGTTCACTTCGAGTATTCCAGCAGCCGCCTGCGATAGTATAGGAAGTCCTTGAACGGCACCTCGGCCGGGACCCCGTGGTCGCTCGTCGGGGTGTAGCCGCCCCGCCTGCGCATGGCGGGCATGATGTGGTCGAGGTGCTTGTCGATCGCGTCGCAGCCCATGGCTAAAATCCTCTTGTCGATGCCGCCGGACATGAGGAGGTCCGGGAACTCCTTCCCTATGGCCACCACGTCGCAGCCTGAGGCGACCTCGAAGGGTGAGCAGTAGTCCATGCCTAGACTCGCGTATAAAGGCAGCACGGGCTTGCTCCAGCCGTCCGTGTCGAGCTGGAAGAAGACGTGGCGGGTGCGGTCGATGTTCCTCCTTTTGATGTTATCCAGCAGCTGCGCATAATACGGGAACAGGAACTCGCGCATCATGTCGGGGGAGATGAGCGGCCCGCACTTGTAGCATATGTCCTCGGCGATGAACAGCTCGTCTATGGTGACGTGCCTTTGGTGGGCCTCGGTGACCGCGTCCGCCAGGGCCAGCCAGGCCTTCATGCACTCGTGTATCAGGCCCGGGTCGTCGTGGAACTTGTAGAGCAGGTCCTCGGGCCCCATGAGGCTCCGCAGGTACATGTAGCCCCCGATCGTGCCCTGCACGACCGCGTTCCCGCGGTTGGCGCCCTCCCTGGCCTGGGCCATCCTGGCCTCCAGGCCCTCGTAGCGCCTGGGGTCCTTGGGGTCGAGGCGCCAAAGGCAGTTCTCCTCCCACGTCCTTCGGTCCTTGACGGGGTGGTCGACGTACTCGGGCATGAACCCGCTCCGCCGACCCTTGAAGAAGAGCACGTGCCTGCCCGCGCCGTCGCGCACCAGCTCGTGGTCGCCGCGGTCCTCTAGGACCGCCACGTCGAACCTCGGGATGAACTCGGCCTCGGTCCAGCCCAGCCCGCCGACTCTGGTCACCCCAGGGTCGTCCCACTTGCACTGCTCGGCCAGGTACCTTTGGAAACCTTCCCAGTCCGAGGGCTTGACCTCGCAGTCCGGGTCGGCCTCCCACGCCTCGAGGCTGTAGTAGCCGAACTCCCTCATGATGATGGGTGCGTCCGGCTTCATGGCGTAGAAGTCCCGGGCCTTGGCCGCGCCGGGGGACATGGCCTCCCTGGGGGTCATGACCTCCACCCCGTAGACCTTGCCCGACCCGTCCGCCTTCAGTTCGCCGCCCATATGGAGCCGCCTCCCCCGCATAGATCCGGATTCGGCCCGCGAAGGGCCGCGGCGCGCCTGATAATGCCCATGCCCGCCTAAGCCGTCATTATAACGGTGGGCCGGCGCCCCGTCCAGCGGAAATAAATATACTTGACAACGATAATGTTATGATTCATAATGCATAAAAAAGGAGGTTTCATATGAACACTAACAAACGGTCTGTAACGAAACTGTCTCTCGTTTTTTTATTTTATTTTCAGTCGTTTTTATTAGTACAATAAGTATTGCTATTAATTCAAATGAAATAATGGGTCAAAATGAATTAAATGAAATATTAAGAGTTAAATTACATAATTGCGATTTTTGCCCATATGGTCTTGTTTACATGTATTGTGTATGTTTTGAAAGTCAAGTACCGACAGGTTGTTGTGCTGGTTATGGGTCCGTTTGGTATTTTTTAGATGCAGGAGCATGCACAACATGTGGAAGAGGGAATGTAAGCGTACATAAACATAAAGATTCAGGACACTTTCAACAATGTGAAAAAGGTTATGGTTCTACAAGTTGCCCGTGTTAGGTCAACGTAAAACTATAAAAATATTTATTTATATATTAATCATCACATCAATCCATTGGTTATTTATAGTTATAATTAATGATTCGTTAATTATAAATGATTTAATAACTGATAATTATATTAATGATATAAATTTATTTTTTAATATTGAAAGTAATAATTATGCAGATAAGAATTTAAGTGGAACCATATTAAATATTTACGGATTATTTGGTTATATTGATGATTGTGTATATATAGACGATTTTTATAATCATGAAAAGAGGTTAAATTATAATTTATGGGATGAATTTGAAAATGAAACGGGCATAATAATTCATAAAAATAAAAATTATATTAATTTTGATGAATATGAAAAAGCATTCGATGCTCGTTATTATTCAATTAATAGATTTAGCGATATAACTATGCGAATAATGGCAGGTGTAGAATCTGATGTAATTCAAATTTTTGAAGATGAAATGGAATTTTTTATTAGTAATTCATTAATATTACCATTAAATAACACATATACTTATATTGCGCAATATATTCATGCTTATAAAATATTTAATGATGTATATGGTTTAAAAATACCAATTATATCAACCTATATATGGTTTTATAATAAAGAAATAATACATAAATTAGGTTTACGTGATCCACTTGTTTTATGGACAGAACGAAAATGGAATTGGGAAAATTGGTTAGAAATGTTATTTGCTATAAAAAATGAAATGTCAATTAATTTAATTGAAATTCAATACGATTATAGTAAATTAAATGTACCAAATTCAATTGATGTTTTTATGGTTAGTAATGGAGTTGAATATTTTAAAGTAGATGATAATGGTAAATTTTATTTTATTAATGATAGCAAAATTATAAATACAATTAATTTTGTTCATAAACTTAATAATGATCTCAATATTGATATTTTTAATAGCCAACTTTCGCGCATGTCAATTATTGATGAACAATTATTTATGAAATACGATGTTTTAAGTCCCGTATCATATAGATTTAACACGAATCAAGCAAGAAATGAATTAACACATGAATATCACGGTATTGCAAATGATATTATCGGTATTGTAACAACACCTATTGGCCCCGACTTAGATAATAATTTTTTTCTAGAGAAATGAGTTTTATGGGTTTATCGAATGAATCTTATTATGTTATATCAGCAAGTTGTGTTAACCCTGACGCAGCATCATTATTTATAAATTGGTTATTATTTGATGATGAAAATTATAAAACAAGAAAACAATATTTAATAAATGAATTATATGGATCTGAAGAATTATTCTTAATAGGATCTGAATGGGCGATGAATTCTGTTTTTTATAATTCGCGTATATGGGGTTCGGATATCGCATTATTATTTAATAATATGGTAAGATATCCCGACATTTTTACACATGATAAAGTCGACATCGACATGCAAGTTTTAGTTAATAAATACTTAAATATATTTTAATGCAATTATGCGATGAATCCACTTCGTATATAATATTAAAGCTACGCATCTAGGAATTTGCTTAAGCTTGCCTATAATCGAAGCATCAAGGGGACCATAAAACAAGGATGTTCGACGTCGTTCTGCTGGGGACGGGGGGCATGACCCCCCTCAAGGACAGGTGGCTGGCCTCGATGCTGGTGCGCTTCAACGGGTCGATGGTCCTCACCGACTGCGGCGAGGGCACGCAGATACCGTTCAAGGAGGTCGGGTGGGGCTTCAAGCGCCTGGATGCCATCCTCTTCACGCACTTCCACGCGGACCACATAGCCGGGCTGCCCGGCCTGCTGCTGACGGTGGGGACGGGCGACAAGACGGACCCGCTATACCTCATCGGGCCGCCGGGGATGGCCCAGGTGGCCGCGAGCCTGCTGGTGATCGCCCCGGCCGTGCCGTTCCCCATATACACGGTGGAGCTCCCGAACGACGCCGTCGGCGAGTACGCGATGGGCGACTACATGATAAGGAGCCTGCCGGTGAGGCACTCGTCCTGCTGCCTGGCATACTCGCTGGAGACGCGCAGGGCCGGGAGGTTCGACGCGGAGAAGGCCAAGAGGCTGGGCCTGCCCCTCAAGTCGTGGAACAGGCTCCAGAAGGGCGAAAAATACAGGCACGGCGAGAGGACGATCACCCCGGACATGGTCATGGGCCCCCCCAGGCGAGGGTTCAAGGTCAGCTACTGCACGGACACGAGGCCGGTGGGCGGGTTGCCGGACTTCGTCTCGGAAAGCGACCTGCTGGTTTGTGAGGGCATGTACGGGAACGGGTCCGACGCGCGCAAGGCGAGGCAGAAGCTCCACATGACCATGGCGGAGGCGGCCGCGCTGGCCAAGAAGGGCAAGGTCGCCGAGGTATGGCTGACCCACTTCAGCCCCTCGCTCGTGAACCCGCCCTCCTATGAGGCGCAGTACAGGAAGGCGTTCGGGAGCCTGAGCGTCGGCCACGACGGCATGGCTAGGACCCTCACCTACGGCGAGGATTGACTTGCCCGGTTTGGCGCCCCGCGAAAGGGCGAATGCTAAGCCGTCGCCACGGCGGCGCCCCGATGTGTTATCCTCTAAACGTGGCCCAGGCCGCCCGCGGCGGCGGGGCGGATCAACGGAAAGGCTCGGGAGACCTCATTGGCATTGGGGATGGACATAGGG